>JACDAP010000212.1 GCA_013695395.1 Solirubrobacterales bacterium | reverse complement strand
GTGGTGCTCCTCGCCTTCGCTCTGGGCCTGACGGCCGTGCGTCGCCGCGACCGTCGCCGCGGACCGGATGAGGCCGACCTGTAGGGCCGGTCCGGCCGGCCGGCGGGCGGTCGGCGCACAACAGATTCGACCGCCTGGGGTGGTCGTCCCGGGTACAGCCACCCCAAGCGAGCACTCACATGGCAGGGCAAACGCGACGTGCGGGTCGACACCGTTCCGGACCCGACGATCCAGCAGCCGACCGACGCCATCATCAAGGTGACGTCTTCCGGACTCTGCGGCTCGGACCTCCACCTCTACGAGGTCTTGGGTCCGTTCCTCGACGCCGGTGACGTCCTCGGCCACGAGCCGATGGGCCTCGTGGAGGAGGTCGGCGCCGAGGTCACCCACATCGCCCCGGGCGACCGGGTCGTGATCCCGTTCAACATCTCCTGCGGCCACTGCGCGATGTGCGAGGGCCTGCTCCAGAGCCAGTGCGAGACCACGCAGGTGCACGAGTACGGCTCGGGCGCGGCGCTGCTGGGCTTCTCCAAGCTCTACGGGCAGGTGGCCGGCGGCCAGGCCGAGTACCTCCGCGTGCCGCAGGCGCAGTACGGCCCGATCAAGGTGCCGGAGGGTCCGAGCGACGACCGCTTCCTCTTCCTCTCGGACGTGCTGCCGACCGCCTGGCAGGGGGTGCAGTACACGCGCCACGCGGGGGACGGGACGATCGCGGTGATCGGCCTCGGCCCGATCGGACTGATGGCCGCCCGGATCGCGCAGCACCTGGGCAACCGGGTGATTGGGATCGACCTCGTGCCGTTCCGGCTCGAGCAGGCCCGCCGGGACGGCATCGAGGTGTTCGACCTCGGCGCGCACGACGATCTGCCCGGGGCGATCCGCGAGGTGACCGACGGGCGCGGGCCCGACGCGGTGATCGACGCGGTCGGCATGGAGGCACACGGCTCCCCCGCGGCGACGTTCGCCCAGGCCGCGGCCAACCTGCTTCCTGACGCAATCGCCCGCAAGGTCTTCACGACGGTCGGCACCGACCGGATGAGCGTCATCAACCTCGCCACCGATCTCGTCAAGCGCGGCGGGACCATCTCGCTCTCCGGCGTGTACGGCGGGGCGGCCAGCCCGATGCCGCTGATGCAGCTCTTCGACAAGCAGGTAACCCTGCGGATGGGCCAGGCGAACGTCAAGCGGTGGGTGGACGACCTGATGCCCCTGCTCACCGGCAGCGGCGATCCGCTCGGCGTGGAGGGGTTCGCTTCCCACCACGTCTCGCTGGAGGCCGCACCGCAGGCCTACGCCGACTTCCAGGAGAAGGAGCACGACACCTTCAAGGTGGTCTTCCGCCCCGGGACCTGACCGGAGGGCGAGGGGGCGGCGCGGACCCATGAGGTCGGCCAGCGCAGCTCGAGCGCGAGCTCGCCACGGCACGCGGCTGCACGGAGCTCGTCGAGGCGTAAGGGTCGAGGGGAGAGGCGACGGACCCGGGCGCCGGTGGGTGCCCTGGGTCCGCCTCTCCTCAGCGGGCGGTCGAGCCGCCGCCCGGGACATCGGACCGGGGAGCGTGCGTCTGCCCCGCGGGGCGCGCATCCTGCGCAGCGGTGCCGGAACGGTCGCTGGTCTCCGTCCCGGGCTCGTTCCGCACCGGCGGCGAGGAGACCGGCCGCGTGGCGTGAGTGTCCCGATGGTGCTCGTCGTGATCGTGGTCCCCGTGCTTGTCCTTGCCGACGCGGGGAAGCACGGCGTTCACGAGCAGCACCACAGCCGCGATGCCCCAACCGAGCTTCGTGGGACCGTTCGCGGCGGCCAGGCCGAGCACGTCATCGCCGTCGACGAGGGCGATCACGGAGCAGGCACCGAGCGCGAGCCCGACCAGCAGCGACATCGTCTTGGCCAGCAGGTGCTGGGCGGCGCCGAACAGCAGGAGCGCGCCTGCGGTGGTGGTGAAGAACGCGGTCCAGCCGTTCGTCTCGAAGCCGAGGAACTTCTCGCCCTGAACGGTCCCGTCCGGGAAGCCACCCGTCGGCGTGTCCCCGGCAGTGAGGAAGAGCACCAGGCCGAAGCCGGCGAGGATCGCGCCCAGGATCAGCGCAGGGCCGCGGGCGAGGCCCTTGGTCGTAGAATGGTCGGTGTGAGTCATCGTGCTCCTTCGGTTGAGGGGAAGACGGGGCGCCGGCGGGTGGCGACCGCGGGATGTCGGGCGTCCGCGCTCGGGGCCCGCTGCCGACTGCGGCGTGAGGCTTTGGATCTCCGGAGCCCGCCGTGAGAAACCGAGATAACGTCTCGGTTGTCAGGACACATCCGAGACAGCGTGTCCGTCGCTGCTTCCCTACCACCCATCGTCTCCAGTGATCCGAAGTCGTACAACCGACGTCCTATTTGAAAAGCTGCGTCTCAGATCGAGTCTCGCGCACACCTCGACCCCCGGGAACCATGTACTGCCCACACTGCAACGGAGAGCTTCACGACCACGACCACGACCTCGGCGGCCGCTGTGTCAGCTGTCGCCTGGTGGTGGGCCCCACTCGCGCTCTCGAAGTTCCGTCGGGGGAGGCGCTCTCCTCCGGCTTCGCCGCGAATGCCGCCCGTCGGGAGGACGCCGACCCCGTTGAAGAGGATGTCGCCTTCGCGGCGCTTCGTGCCGTCGCCACCCAGGTGGGCTGCAACGTCGAGCGGATGCGCATGGTCGACTACGACCGCGCCAGCCGGGAGGACTCGACCCTGCCGAGTGTGGCCGAGGTCCTCTCGACGTTCGAGACCTGGAAGCGTGCCCGCACCCTCGCTCGCGGGCCCGCCCAGGCCGACGCCTCGCTGTCGGCCGAGCAGAGCGCGTCCGGCTAGCGGACCGGAGCGAGCCGGGCCTCGCTTCCCGAGCAGCCTCTTCGGGAACTCTCGAGACCGGGTCATCGGCGTCAGCTCGGCCGAGCGCTTGGAGCGGGCCCCCCGGACGAAAGCCCGGCGCGGGTCCCTTGCCGGACATCGGTGCCCGCGCCCGTGGCATCCTGGCCCGGCCGCGGAAGGTTCGCCGCGCCGGAAAACGGACAAGGGGAGGACATGACCACGCGCACCGACCAGATCGCTCCCGGCGTCCACCTCGTCGCGGACGGACTCGTCAATTTCTACCTCCTCGAGGACGGTGGCGAGGTCGCCCTCGTCGACGCCGGCTGGCCGCGCAGCTGGCCGACGATCGAGGCGGCGGTGCGTGAGCTCGGGCGCGCGCCCGGCGACCTGAAGTCCGTCGTGCTCACCCACGCGCACCCCGACCACCTCGGTGCGGCGGCCAAGGTCCGCGAGGAGACCGGTGCCACCGTCTTCGTCGCCCGCGAGGAGGTCGCACGGGCCCGCGGCAAGGCAAAGGGCGCCTCACCGTTCGCCCTCGTCCCGGGTCTGCTGCCCCACCTCTGGCGCCCGAGCGCGACGGGTTTCGTCCTCCACGCCACCGCCCACGGCTTCATGACCCCCACCTGGGTCGACGAGGTGACCCCGTTCGACATCGGGGACGAGCTCGACGTGCCCGGGCGACCCCGGGTGGTCGCCACCCCCGGCCACACCGAGGGGCACGTCTCGCTCCTGCTCTCAGGCGGGGTGCTCATCGCGGGCGACGCCCTCACCAACCTCGACGTGCTGACGCGGGAGACCGGCCCGCGCCTCATGCCCGACGCGCTCAACGGCGACCCTGAGCGCACCCGCGCCTCGCTCGCCAACCTCGAGGGACTCGACGCCGACACGATCCTCCCAGGGCACGGTGGCCCGATCCTCCTGAGCCCCTCTGAGGCGGTCGCGCGGGTCCGCGCGACGAGCCCGTAGGAAGTCTCCGAGCCTCCGCGCGGGCGACGTGCGTGTCGCCCGCAACGTCCTCGCGTGGCGCTGCGACCACGACTGGATCATGACTGGGGCCGGTCGACGGCGAAGCGGCGGATCCGGCTCACCATCACGAGCGTGTCGCCGAGCACGAGGTCGGCCCGGACGCCGCTGTGGTCGATCTCGGTCACGTTCTTGCCCTCGGCGAGCGGTGAGTCCTCCGGCACGCCCTCGACCGTCGTGCCGTCCTCGAGCTCGACGCGGACGCAGAGGCCGCCGATCCGGGCGGCCTCCACGGCGCCGCCGAGCACGCTGAAGAAGTGGTTCTCACGGTCGTCGTCATCCATGCGTGCCAAGGTGCCCGCAGCAGCCGGGCAGTCACCCGTGATGGTGGGAAATCAACACAGGTCGGTCTCCGAGAGCCGGTCGACGAGCTCTTGCACCGAGCCGAAGACCTTCTCGGCGCCCGCCTCGGTGAGCTCGGCCTCGCTGAAGCCGCCGGTGAGGACCGCGTAGGTCGTGACCTTCGCCCGCGCGGCGGCCTCCACGTCCCAGACGGAGTCGCCGATCATCACCGCCTCACCCGCGAGGTCCCCGTCTTCCTCGCGCAGCGCGGCCGCCTTCTCGAGCGCGGCGAGCACCAGGTCGGGCTCGGGCTTGGTCTGCTCGACGTCCCCGGCGCCGGTCCACGCGTCGGCGAGCGTGCGGGCGGCGAGCAGGTCGAGGTAGTGGTCGACCTCCTCGGGCTTGGCGCTCGAGGCCATCACGATCGTGTGCCCGGCTCCCTTGAGGGCGAGGACGAGCTCGCGTGAACCCTCCAGGGGCTGCACCTCGTCGATCATCGTCGCGTAGTGCTCGCCCTGGCTCTCGCGCACCGCGTCGCCGAGCCGCTTCTCGACCTCCTCGCCGACGACGTGGGTGACGAGCTGGTCGCCGCCCATCCCGATCGCGCGGTGGAGCTTCCAGATCGGGGCGATCACCCCGTGGTCACGGAGCGCCCGGAACCAGGCGAGGGCATGTTGATAGTTCGAGTCGACGAGTGTGCCGTCGATGTCGAGGATCGCGATCATCGCTCGTGCGGCCCCGCCGCGAACTCCTCGACGATCTTCGCGCAGAAGGCGGGCAGGTCGTCCGGGCTTTGGCTCGTCACGAGGCCGCGGTCCGTCACGACCTCCTCGTCGACCACGGTGGCTCCGGCGTTCCTCAGGTCGGTGCGGATCGACGGGTAGGAGGTCAGGCGGTCGGCGGCGAGGATCGCGACCTTCTTGCCTGCGAGAGGTGTGGCCATGGGGAGCTCCGCCTTGTTCGTGGGTGGTCGCTGACCGATGCCCGGTGCAGGTGCGGCGTGAACGGGGCAGCGTTCGCACGCGCCAATCTGAGGCCGCTGAGCAGCGCGGTGGATAGACCGGGGGGATGAAGCTCGAGCCGAAGCTGATCGATGTGGCGGTGCCCGCCAACCCCGATGGCGCCGTGCTGGTGCTGCACGGCGGCGCGCAGCGGCGGGAGGCGATGGCGGTCAGCCCCACGCAGCTCTCGGTGCTGCGCATGGTCCCGATCGCGCGGCGGATCGCCCGCCGGGACCGCAGGCGGCTGGCCGTCTTTCGGCTGCTGAACTCGGCGCGGGGCTGGGACACGCGACACACGCCGCTCCACGACGCCACCTGGGCGCTCGCGCAGATCGCCGACCGGCTCGGCGACGGGATCCCCAGTTGTCTGGTCGGTCACTCCCTCGGCGGGCGGGCCGCGCTGCTGAGCGCGGGCCGGCCCGGGGTGCGGGGCGTGGTCGCACTGGCCCCGTGGGTCTATCCGGACGATCTCCCGTCGGGCCTGAGCGACCAGCGCGTGCTGATCCTGCACGGCTCGGCCGACCGCATCGCGAGCCCGACCCGCTCGGCCGCGGTCGCCCGAGCGCTTTCGCGGCGGGTGCCGGTCGAGCACGTGGTCGTCGAGGGCGGCCGGCACGCGATGCTCCGCCACGGTCGCCGCTTCGTCGTCCCCGCAGCGGACTTCGCGGTCGAGGTGCTGTTGGGGTAGCCGCTCGCCACCGGACAACCGTGACTCTCGCGGCGGGCGTCTGCGTCAGTTGGTCGCCGGTCGGGCCTCGTGGCCGTGGCGCCCGTGCGTCCGGCGCTCCTCCTTCATCTCCGCCTCGAAGACGTGGCGGCGTCCGCCCGTGAGGGCGTCGCGTATCGCGCGCTCGTGCTCGAGGATGCACTCGTGGTAGCCGTCCTCGAACTCGTCGATGAGCTGGAAGGTCCACCGTCCGTCGAGCACGTTGCGGCCGACGAGATCCTCTTCGAGCGCCGTGCGCAGGCGCGGATGCCCGGCCCGGTCGAGCAGCTCGAGGACCTCGTCGAGCTTGAGGTCGGTCGAGCCCATGAGCTGGTGGAAGGAGAGCAGGTGGCCGCGCGCGCGCTCGAGCGTCTCGAGCGCCTCGGTCATCTTCCCCGCGGCCTCCACCTCGAGATCGCTTGCTCCCGGCGGGCGACGGTGCTCGGGGCCTGGCCCGTTCTCTCGCTCCCGGGCCATGTCAGTCGATCAGCGGGGTCGCGGTGGTGGACATGCGGGGGCTCCTCGGTGTGACATCGCCCTTTCTGTACCGGGACCAGGTCCGGGCTACTCTCCGCGCCCGCGCTCGGCGAGCGCCCAGCGGACGGACTCGTCGAAGCCGCGCGGCCGGAGGCCGAACGCGGCGTCTGCGGCGGTGGTGTCCGGGATCAGGTCGTATTCGAGGGAGCGCATGAGCGGCTCGACGAGGGCGTGCTCCTGCCCGGTCGTCGCCGCGGCGACACGGGAGGCTACCGGGGTGGCGGAAACGGGCAGCCGAACGCTCGGTCGCTCGCGACCGGCGAGCGCCGCGATCCGCTCGACCATCGTGCCGTAGGTCATCTCCTCGGGTCCGCCGATGTCGAAGGTGCGGCGCGCGTCGCCGGCGAGGTCGAGGGTGGCGCTGCGAACGAGGTACTCGATCGCGTCGCGCTCGTCGATCGGCGCGGTCCGATTGTCCTGCCACGCGGGGAGGGCCAGAAGCGGCAGCCGCTCCACGAGGCCGGCGAGCAGGTCGAAGGAGGCGGACCCCGCACCGATCAGCATGCTCGCGCGCAGGGCGACCGCCTCGGGAAAGCCGTCGAGCAGGAGGTCCTCGACCTCGCGGCGGCTCTCCAGGTGCTCGGAACCGCCGGAGCGATCCTCCTCGGGGAGCACGCCACCCAGGTAGACGACCCGCCGCACCGAGTGGGCCTGGGCGGCCTCGACGGTGTGCTCGGCGGTCTGCCGTTCGGTCTCGCCGAACTCCGCGCCGCCGTCCATGGCGTGGATGAGGAAGAACACGACGTCGACGCCCTCCATCGCCTCGCGCAGCCCCTCGCCGGTCTCGGCGTCGCCCTCGGCGACCTCGATGTCTCGGGACTCGAGCTTGTCGGCGTCGCGGACGAACCCGCGGACGCGGTGGCCGTCCCCGAGCAGCTGCGGGGTCAGCCGACTGCCGACGTAGCCGCTCGCTCCGGTGACGAGAACGGCCAGGCCCTGCTGCCCGGAGGCGTGGTCGGGGGACGGGACGAGTGGTTCGGTGGCGAGCATGGCGGTGGAGGTCCGCTCCAAGCCCGCCGCCGGTTCACGAAGCGGGCGCCGCGGCGCTCACCGCACCGCTCGGGGGCTTGCGGGGTGCCTGCACCGGGGAATGACTACGGCATGCGTCGCCGCTTCGATCATCACGGCTACCCCGCCGAGCGCCTGGCCGCCGAGCGCGAGCGCACGGTGAGCGTCCTCCTCCCCGCCAAGGACGAGGAGCGGACGGTCGGTGAGATCGTCGGTCGCCTCATGGAGCTCGTCGAGGCGGGCGTCGTCGATCAGGTGCTCGTCGCCGACGATTCGCGGGACGACACCGCCGCCCGCGCCCGGGCCGCCGGCGCCGATGTGGTCGCCCAGGCCGACGTGCTCCCCGAACACGGCCCGGTGCGGGGCAAGGGGGACGCGATGTGGCGAGCGCTCGCCGCGGCGCGCGGCGAGATCGTCTGCTTCCTCGACGCCGACACCCGTGCCTTCAGCCCCCACTTCGCCTGCGGCCTGCTCGGTCCGCTGCTCTGCGAGCGGCACGTCGAGCTGGTCAAGGGCGCCTACCGTCGGCCGTTCGACAGCGGCCGGGGTACGCCGCAGCCCGACGGCGGGGGCCGGGTCACCGAGCTGACCGCACTGCCGCTGCTGCGCCGCTTCCGCCCCGAGCTCGCGTGGCTGCGCCAGCCGCTGGCCGGTGAGATCGCCGCGCCGCGGGAGCTGCTCGCCGCGCTGCCGTTCACCTGCGGGTACGGCGTGGACGTCGGCCTCCTGCTCGACGTCGCCGCCCGGTGCGGCGCGGGCGCCATCGCCGAGGTCGACCTCGACGTGCGCCAGAACCGCCACCGGCCGCTGTCCGAGCTCGGCGCGATGGCCGACGAGGTGCTGGGAGCGGTCTGCGCCCGGCTGGTCTGCGACGGCACGCTCGCCGGGGACATCCTCCCGTCCGAGGTGCCGGTTCGCCCGCCGTTGCGCTCGCTCGCGCTGGAGGTCGCATGACGAACGTGGCGCTCACGTTCGACGACGGACCGGATCCCGAGTGGACGCCGCTGCTGCTGGACGCCCTCGGCGTGCACGACGTCCACGCCACCTTCTTCGTCATGGGCGGCGCCGCGGCTCGGCACCCGGACCTGATCGAGCGCACGCGCGCGGCCGGGCACGACGTCCAGCTGCACTGTCACGAACACCACCGCCACACCGACGTGGACCGCGACGCGCTCGAGCGTGACACCGACTCGGCGCTCTCGGTGCTGGCCGAGCGGGGCGTCGAGCCCTCCCGCTGGCGGACCCCGTGGGGCGTGCTCGGCCCGTGGACGCAGGAGCTCGCCCGAGCGCGGGGACTGACCCTGACGCACTGGACCGCCGACACCGAGGACTGGGCCGGGGACCCCGCGCCGCTGCTCCTCGACCGCGTCCTGGGTGCACTGCGGCCCGGTGCGATCGTGCTCGCCCACGACGGGCTCGGACCGGGCGCCCGCCGCGCGGGGTGCGAGGAGACCGTCGCGCTCGTCGGCCCGCTCGTCCGGGCGATCCGCGGCGCCGGGCTGACGGCCGGGCCCCTGCCTTCCCTCCCCGAGGC
>JACDAP010000206.1 GCA_013695395.1 Solirubrobacterales bacterium | reverse complement strand
GGCCAGGCCGGCGAACGAACCGCCGCAGACGAGCACGTCGACACGGCCGCCGAGCGGGGTCCGCTCGGCCCCGCGCTTGGTCGCCCGGACCGGGCTCATCGGGCGCGCACCGGGATCAGCGACCCGCCCGCGGCGGCCACCATCTGCCAGCGCGGCAGCGCCGAGCGACGGCCGGTCACCTCAAACTCGCAGCTCTCCACGCGATCGAGGACCCGCTCATAGACCGCACGGGCCAGCCGCATGCCGCCCCGGATCCCGCGGGGCATCTCGTCGTGGAGGTCCGCCGTGGTCGCGAAGAGGTCACGGGCCCGGGCGACCTGGCGGGCGACCGCGTCGCGGGCGTCCTCGTCCCAGCCGGGCAGGTACTGGCGGTCCATCTCGAGGTCCTCACGTACGTCGCGGATGAAGTTCGTCAGCTGGAAGGCGACTCCGAGCGCGGCGAAGCGCTCGGCGTCGGCCGGCGCACCGAGGATCGGGGCCATGATCCGTCCGACCGTCGCGGCCGAGCCGTTCATGTACCGGTCGAGCTCGGCCTCATCGCCGATCCGGACCGGCCCGCAGTCCACCCGCATCGAGTCCATGTAGACCGAGAGCTGGGCGAGCGGCAGCGCGTGTCGCGTCCCGGCGTCGACGAGCGCGGCGAGCACCGGGTGGTCGGTTGCGCCCGCGGCCAAGCCGCGCTCGAGCTCCCCCTGCCACCTGTCGAGCGCCGCCCGCTTCTGCGCGGGTGTCGTGGGGCCGCGGTCGCCGTCGACGATCTCGTCGGCGCCGCGGACGAACCCGTAGAGCGCATGGACGGTCGGCCGCCGCTCGGCCGGCAGCCGCCGGGTGGCGCAGTAGAACGTCGGATCGTGGCGCCGCTGCATGCGACGACACGTCTCGTAAGAGGCGCTCAAGTGCGGGATGTCGTTTCGGGGCGTCGCCATGTCGGTAGCTTCTTCTCCCAGATGGTGCCAGGAGTCACCCCGACCGCCAAGGACCTCCTGCAGCGTGAGCTGATCTTCGTCACGGGCAAGGGCGGTGTGGGCAAGACGACGGTAGCCGCCGGGCTCGGCATGGCGCTCGCGGCGGCCGGCCGTCGGACGATCGTCTGCGAGGTCGGCGCCCAGCGCCGGCTGCCCGCGCTGTACGGCCGCGGCGTCGGGGACGCGCAGCGTGCCAAGGAGCAGCACGAGGAGGGCGAGGAGCTCCGGCTCGACGACGAGCTGTGGGCGACCTCCGTCGATCCGAACCGGGCGCTGCGGCAGTGGCTCGGCACGCAGCTGCCCTCCAAGGGGCTCGCCGACCTCCTCTCGCGCTCGAATCTCTTCCAGTACTTCACCGCCGCCGCACCCGGCGCCCGAGAGCTCGTGACCGTCACCAAGGTGTGGGAGCTCTCGCAGGCCAAGCGGTGGGAGAAGAAGGCCGAGCCGTACGACACCGTGGTCGTCGACCTGCCCGCCTCCGGCCACGGCGTCGGCCTGCTGCGGACCGCGCGCACCTTCGCCGACGTGGCTCGCGTCGGGCCGATCGCCTCCCAGGCCGGGAAGGTGCGCGATGCCGTCGAAGACCCCGCCCGCTCCGCCGTCGTCGCGGTCTGCCTCCCGGGCGAGCTGCCCGTCACCGAGACGCTCGAGCTCGAGACCCGCGTGCAGCAGGAGCTCCGCCGCCCGGTCGACGCGATCGTCGTCAACGCGCTCCTGGCGCGTCGCTGGCGGCCCGCCGACCTGGAGCAGCTCGAGGCCGCGGGGGACGTGGTCCCCGCCGAGGCGCGCCGCGCGGCACGCAGCGAGACCGCCCGGACCCGGGCTCAGCAGACGCAGCTCGCGCGGCTGCGGCGCGACGCCCTCGCACCGGTCACGACCGTGCCGTTCGTCCCCTCGGCCCGTCTCGGGCGCGAGCAGATCGCCGA
Organism: Solirubrobacterales bacterium; assembly: GCA_013695395.1. Classification (GTDB taxonomy): domain Bacteria; phylum Actinomycetota; class Thermoleophilia; order Solirubrobacterales; family Solirubrobacteraceae; genus Paraconexibacter. The sequence goes on along the minus strand of JACDAP010000206.1, from coordinate 1,334 downwards.
GCTCGGCGCCGCACTGGCCGAGAAGCTCTGAGCGCTACTCGATCCCGAGGCGGTCGAGCGCGCGCTCATCTCCGCGCCAGCCCTTGCGCACGCGGACCGAGAGCTCGAGGTGGACCTGCACGCCGAGCTCGCGCTGGAGCTCCTTCCGGGCGGCCGTCCCGATCTGCTTGATCATCTTGCCGTGGGCCCCGATGAGGATGCCCTTCTGCGACTCGGTCTCGACCCAGATCTTGCCGAGCACGCGGGTGACGCCGGACCGATCGCGATCGATCTCGTCGATCACCACCTCGACCGAATGCGGGACCTCCTGGAAGGTCCGCCGCAGGGCCGCCTCCCGGACGAGCTCGGCCAGGAGCTGCGCCTCGGACTGGTCCGAGTTGTCCTCCGGGGGGAAGAAGAACGGGCTCGCGGGCATGAGCGCGCCGAGGTGCGCGCGGAGCTCCAGGACGCCGGTGCCCTTCCGGGCGCTCACCGGGAAGATGTCGTCGGCGATGCCGAGCTCGGCGGCCGCGGAGAGCACGGTGATCACCCGGGGCGCGTCGAGCCGGTCGACCTTGTTGACCGCGATCACCACGGGGACCGGCGCGGCGGCCAGGAGCGCCGCGATCCAGCGGTCCCCGGGGCCGACACCCTCCTCCCCGTTGATCACCATCAGCGCGGCGTCGGCATCCTTGAGCTCGCGCTCGACCCGGCGCTGCATCCGCTCGGTGAGCGCGTCGCGAGGGCGCTGCACCCCCGGAAGGTCAACGAGGACGAGTTGCTCGGCCGCGCCGGTGGCCACGCCACGGATCGCGCGGCGCGTGGTCTGCGGCTTGTCCGAGGTGATCGCGACCTTGCGGCCGACCATCGCGTTGACCATGGTCGACTTGCCGACGTTGGGCCGCCCGGCCAGCGCGACGAAGCCGGCGCGCGTCGGCTCGGCGGCGCCCTCGGGATCCGGGACGGGTGCGAGCCGCTGCGGGCCCTGCGGGTCGGGACCGCTCACCACGAGAGGATCTCCGCCTGCAGGGCGAGCATCTCGCCGGCGTCGGTCTCATGGTCCATGCCGGTGAGATGCAGGACGCCGTGGACGACCGCCTCGCGGAGGTCGACCGTGAACTCCGGGCAGATCACCACGTCGCCGAGCTCGCGGGGCCCGATCGGCTCGTCGTCCTCGTCGATCGGGAAAGAGAGGACGTCGGTCGGGCCCTCCTTGTCGCGGTGCTCCGCGTTCAGCGCGGCAATCTCCTCCGCCTCGACGAACGCGACCGCGACGTGCCCGTCCGCGATGTCGGCGCTCGCCAGGGCGATGCCGACCAGCCGCTCGATCTCGGTCGCCGGCGGCGCCCCCGGGG
>JACDAP010000151.1 GCA_013695395.1 Solirubrobacterales bacterium | reverse complement strand
GACGTGCATACCTCCACAGGAGAGGAAGCGGCATCCTAGGTCGCATATGAGCTCAGAATTCACGACCGATCAGCGCGAACGCGAGGCCTCCGGCGGCCACCCCTACGGCCGCTACCTCGAGGAGTTCGAGGTCGGCGACGTCTACAAGCACTGGCCCGCCAAGACCGTCACCGAGTCCGACGATCACCTCTTCTGCCTGATCACGATGAACCACCACCCGCTGCACCTCAACGACGTGTACGCGGCGAAGTCCCAGCAGAAGCGCAACGTCGTCGTCGGCCCGCTCGTCTACTCGCTGGCCCTCGGCATGAGCGTCTCCGACGTCTCGGGCAAGGCGATCGCCAACCTCTCCACGAGCGAGCTGAGCCACCCGGCGCCCGTCTTCCACGGCGACACGCTGTTCGTCGAGACCGAGGTCCTCGAGAAGCGCGAGTCGAAGACCAAGCCCGACCGCGGCACGGTCACCGTCCACACCCGCGTCTACAACCAGGACGGTGTGCTGGTGGCCGAGTTCAAGCGCCTCGTGCTGGTCCCGCGCAAGGACGTCGGCACCGCCGCCTGAGTGCCGCTGCCGCATCGCTTCCCGTGTGGGCCCGCCCACACGGGTAGCTTGCACGTACGGTGCCAGACGCAGCCACGACCCGCGGGCCCCCGGCCGAGCTGGTGGTGATCGGCGCCTCGGCGGGCGGGGTGGAGGCCTTGAAGGAGCTGGTCGCGATGCTCCCCGTCACGCTCGCCTGCCCGGTGCTCGTCGTCCTTCACCTCTCCGCCCGGGGGCGGAGCATGCTCCCGGCGATCCTCGATCGCGCCGGCCCGCTCGAAGCTCGTGTCGCCGTCCACGGAGCGTGGCCGGGAGCGGGGGTCCACGTCGCCCCCGTCGACCGGCACCTGCTGATCAGCTCGGACGGCCTCCTCCTCGACACCGGGCCAAAGGAGCACGGCCTGCGCCCGGCGATCGACCCGACCATGCGCAGCGCCGCCGCCACCTTCGGCCCCGGGGCCGTCGGCGTCGTCCTGAGCGGCACCGGCCACGACGGCGCGGAGGGGCTCAGCGCGATCCGAGAGGCCGGAGGGCGCAGCTTGGTCCAGGATCCGGCGCAGGCGCTCTACGCCGCCATGCCCGAGCACGCGATCGCCGCCGGGGCCCCCGACGCGGTCCTTCCCCTCACCGAGCTGAGCGCGCAGCTCGCCGCTTGGGCCCGTCGGTAAGTTTGCCCCCGATGCCCGACGTCTCCCCGATCGACTCGCTGCTGGAGCACCTGAAGATCTCCCGCGGCTTCGACTTCACCGGGTACAAGCGCACGACGCTCGAGCGCCGCATCGCCAAGCGGATGGCGCAGGTGGGGATGGAGGACCACCTCGTCTACCGCGACCACCTGGAGCTCGACCCCGACGAGTTCGCGCACCTCTTCAACACCATCCTCATCAACGTGACGAGCTTCTTCCGCGACCCCCAGGTCTGGGAGCACGTCCGTGACGAGGTGATCCCGGCGCTGCTGGGAGTGCTTGGACCGGACGAGCCGATCCGGGTGTGGAGCGCCGGCTGCTCCTCCGGCCAGGAGCCGTACACGGTGGCCATGCTGCTGGCCGAGGCCCTCGGCCTCGAGCAGTTCCAGGCACGCGTGAAGATCTACGCGACCGACGTCGACGACGAGGCGCTGACCGAGGCGCGGGCCGCCGTCTACACCGACGAGCAGGTCCAGGGTGTGCCACCCGAGCTGCTCGAGCGCTACTTCGTCCACCAGGACCGCTCCCACGTGGTCCGGAAGGACGTGCGCCGGGTCGTGATCTTCGGCCGCAACGATCTCGTCCAGGACGCGCCGATCTCGCGCATCGACCTGCTCACCTGCCGCAACACCCTCATGTACTTCAACGCCGAGACCCAGGCGCGCATCCTGAAGCGGCTGCACTTCGGCCTGGCCTCGCACGGCGTCCTGCTGCTTGGGAAGTCGGAGATGCTCATCACGCACTCCGATCTGTTCGTCGCGGGCGACCTCAAGCGCCGTCTCTTCCGGCCCGTCCCGAACGGAGGCGAGCGGATCAGCGAGGCCCCCCCGGCCTCGGGCCCCGCCGTTCAGCTCGGGGAGGGCGCGGCGATCCGCGACCTGGCCTTCGACTCCGCCCCGGTCGCCCAGGTCGTCCTCGACGACCGCGACCACGTGATCGCGATCAACCGTCAGGCGCGCACGCTCTTCGGCCTCGCCCCCGCCGATCTCGGCCGGCCTCTCCGCGACCTCGAGCTCTCCTACCGGCCCGCCGACCTGCGCTCGAACCTCGAGCTGGCGGCGACCGAGCGTCGCAGCGTCGGGCTGGGTCTCGTCACCCATGTCATGCCCTCCGGCGAGCGCCGCACCCTCGACGTCTCGGTCACCCCCGTCTCGCGGGAGGACGAGACCGGCGGCGCCGCGATCGCGTTCGCGGACGTGACCCTCCACCAGCAGCTAAGGGCCGAGCTCGAGAGCTCCAAGACGGAGCTCGAGAACGCCTACGAGGAGCTGCAGTCGACGGTCGAGGAGCTCGAGACCACGAACGAGGAGCTCCAGTCGACCAACGAGGAGCTCGAGACCACGAACGAGGAGCTCCAGTCGACCAACGAGGAGCTCGAGACGATCAACGGCGAGCTGCAACAGCGCTGACGAGCTCGACCGGGTCGGCGGCCAGCTCTCTCATCGACGCGACGAGGAGCGACGCAGCCGCGACGCCCGACGTTCCCGCGCCTCGATGAGCTGTTCGCGCGTGGCAGCGCAGCGGGCGAGCACCTCGCGCACCCGTCGCTCTCGCTCCAGGTGGTCGCGGCCGAGCTCCTCGAGCCGAGCGCGAAGCGCGGGCTGATCCTCCCGGTCGGTGGCGGCGGGCGCGTCCGGTGCGGCGGCGACCGACGGGACCAGCGTGGCCTCCGGCGGCTCCCAGGGGACATCGGTCGGACGCAGGCGGCCGAGGCCGTCCTGCCGGAGCAGCCAGCTCCCGTCGGAGCGCCGGACGATCGTCCCGGTGCGGGCGAGCTCCTTGAGCGCGAGCGAGACGGTCGGTCGTCGGGCGCCGACCATGCGGCCGAGCGCCTCGTGCGTGAGGGCGATCCGCACCACGATCCCGTCCGACCCGACCCGCCCCCAGCGCTCCGCCATGTGCCAGAAGAGCGCGAGCAGGCGCAGGTCGACCCGGGGCAGCTGGGAGTAGGCGCGCTGCACGGCGAGCTCGGAGGTCTGCTGGGCGGCGCGGGCGAGGAGCCGCGCGGTGACGCCGGGCCACGTCTCGAGCCGGCGGAGCAGCTCCATGTCGAGGACCGCGACGCGGGAGGGAACGCTCGCCGCCCAGCGGATCTCGGCCGGAACGAGCGCGGTCCCGGCCGCCCCGAAGGCGGCCACGTCGCCGGGGCCGACGAGATCGGAGGAGGTCGAATCGGCGAGCAGGGTGTCGCGGACGATCAGCCCCTCGGCAACGAGCAGCCCCAGCGGCTGCTCGATGTACGCGAAGAGCTCGGTCGGGGACCAGGGTCCCCGCTCGAGCGCGACGGTCTGCACCGGGGTCGCTCCGGCGTCGCGTCGCGCACCCTCGTCGAGGTCCTGGACGAGGTCGGGGGCGAGCTCCAGGAGCGGACGCTCTCCGCCCTCGCGTGCGATGCTCCGGGGGCTGGTGTGGGCCGGGGAGGACACAACTGAACTCTACCCGCGGACCCAGAAACGCTCGCATCGGGCCGGGGGGAGCGCGCAACGTGAGGCCGGGTGCGGCAGAATGCCGCCGATCCCCTTCCGAATCACCCTGTGAGGTCGACTGCCCGCGATGCCTGAGACAACTGCCCCGACGAAGAACGAGAAGCTCCTGGCCTGGGTCGAGGAGATCGCCTCCCTGACCACCCCGGAGGAGGTCGTCTGGTGTGACGGCTCCGCCGAGGAGTACGACCGCCTCTGCCAGGGCCTCGTCGACGCGGGCACGTTCAAGCGGCTCTCAGACGCCAAGCGGCCGAACTCCTACTTGGCCTGGACCGACCCGTCCGACGTGGCACGCGTGGAGGACCGCACGTTCATCTGCTCCGCCGAGGAGAAGGACGCCGGCCCGACGAACAACTGGCGCGCTCCGGCCGAGATGCGCACGGAGATGGACGACATCTTCTCCGGCTGCATGAAGGGCCGCACGATGTACGTCGTCCCGTTCTCGATGGGACCGCTCGGGTCGGACAAGAGCCACGTCGGTGTCGAGCTGACGGACAGCGCCTATGTCGCCGTCTCGATGCGGATCATGACCCGGATGGGCAAGGGCGCCCTCGACGTGCTCGGCGAGGACGGCACCTTCGTGCCGTGCGTCCACTCGATCGGCGCGCCGCTGGCCGACGGCGAGGAGGACGTCACCTGGCCGACGAACGCCGAGACGAAATACATCGTCCACTACCCCGAGACCCGCGAGATCTGGTCCTACGGCTCCGGCTACGGCGGCAACGCGCTGCTCGGCAAGAAGTGCTTCGCGCTCCGGATCGCCTCGATCATGGCCCGCGACGAGGGCTGGATGGCCGAGCACATGCTGATCCTCAAGCTCACCTCGCCCGAGGGCGTCACGAAGTTCATCACCGGCGCGTTCCCGAGCGCCACGGGCAAGACGAACCTCGCGATGCTGATCCCGAGCCTGCCCGGCTGGGAGGTCGAGACGGTCGGCGACGACATCGCCTGGATGAAGTACGGCGAGGACGGCCGCCTCTACGCGATCAACCCCGAGAACGGCTTCTTCGGCGTCGCGCCCGGGACGGGCAAGAAGACCAACCCGAACGCGATCACGTCGATCGAGGAGAACACGATCTTCTCGAACGTGGCGCTGACCGACGACGGCGACGTCTGGTGGGAGGGGCTGACCGAGGAGACCCCCGATCACCTGATCGACTGGCACGGCAACGACTGGACCCCCGAGTCCGACGCGCCCGCCGCGCACCCGAATTCACGCTTCACCGTCCCGGCCGCGCAGACGCCGACGATCGCGCCCGAGTGGGAGGACCCGACCGGCGTGCCGATCGACGCGTTCCTCTTCGGCGGCCGCCGCGCCTCCGTGGTCCCGCTGGCCCGGGAGGCCTTCGACTGGGAGCACGGCGTCTTCCTCGGTGCCACGATGTCCTCCGAGCAGACCGCGGCCGCCTTCGGGACGGTCGGCGAGCTGCGCTTCGACCCGTTCGCCATGCTGCCGTTCTGCGGCTACAACATGGCCCAGTACTTCGAGCACTGGCTCGAGATGGGCAAGGTCGACGGCGCGAAGCCGCCGCGGATCTTCTTCGTCAACTGGTTCCGCAAGGACGAGGACGGCAAGTTCATCTGGCCCGGGTTCGGCGAGAACTCCCGTGTGCTCGAGTGGGTCTTCCGCCGTTGCGAGGACAAGGCCGAGGCCGAGCAGACCCCGATCGGGCTGATCCCGCGCCGCGAGGACCTGACCCTGGACGGCCTCGCCCTCTCCGAGGAAGCGCTCACCGCGCTGCTCACCGTGGACGAGGAGGCGGTCAAGGGCGAGCTGCCGCAGATCGAGGAGCACTTCGCGAAGTTCGGTGACGACCTTCCGCAGGAGCTCCGCGCGCAGCTCGACGCGCTCAAGGAGCGCCTCGGCGCCTAGCGGTTCCCGACCGTCGGTCGCCGCGTCGACTGACGTCGCCGGCAACCCGATCGCGGTCGGCGTGTTCCTCAAGTCGTCCATATCCGCACTTGGGGAACACGCCGGCGCCGTGCGCCCCCTTCCGGCACGCGAGCCGCTTGACCTCCTCGTCTCAGCCGCAGCCCAGTGGCAGGCAGCCGGCGCCGCTGCCGCCCGAGGTCCCAGACGGTGCCGGGG
>JACDAP010000109.1 GCA_013695395.1 Solirubrobacterales bacterium | reverse complement strand
GCCGAGAGGTGGTCGAGCACCGCCGCGCGGGTGCGGGCCACCCAGGCCTCGCCGTCGAGCGCGAAGCCGGCGACCTCGACCTCCTTGGCCAACCGGGTGGTGAGCTGGGCGGCCACCCGGGCCGAGGCGGACCCGAGCACAGCCGGCAGAAGATCGCGGCCGAAGGCGAAGACCGTGCGACGCATCGCGAGCTGGCGAACGACCGAGCGCTCCGTGTAGAGCGCCCGGTCGATCGTCGCGCGCGACGCGCCGGTGCGAGCGAAGGTCGACAGGTACACGTTCGCGGGCTCGGTTGCGTGCAGGCAGACCATCGCCTCCACGGCGGCCTCGACGCTGCGCGTCCAGTGTTCCGGGGCGAGCGCGTGGCGCCGCGCCAGCCGGGCCCGGCGCTCCTCGTCGCTCACCGTGCGCATGGTCGTCAGTGTCGCGGCTTCGCTCAGCTCCCGGCGTGGAACCGCGTCGCCAGGCCCCCGTTCCACGCCCGCTGTCGGCGGTGCGAACTCCCGGCGTGGAACCGTGTCACCAGCCTGCGGTCCCACGCCGGCTGTTGCGGGAACGCGACCGGGAGGGCTTGGCTCGCGGACCCCGACCGAACCACCGGCGGACGTCGCGGCGTTCCCCTATGCGGCCTCGGCGAGGCGGCGCACCCGCACGGTGCCGCCGTCCCGGGGGATCATCGTCACGTTGCGGTGCTGCTCGCGCTCGGGCCGCGGGTCCACCGCCTCGAGGTCGACGCGCCGGGCAATCGTCTCGAGGACGATCCGCTGCTCGGCGATCGCCAGGGAAGCTCCCAGGCAGCGACGCGTACCGCCGCCGAACGGCAGCCACGTGTACGTGTTGGGCTTGACCCCGAGGAAGCGCTCCGGGGCGAAGCGGAACGGCTGCGGGTAGAGGTCCTCGCGGTGGTGCAGGAGCGGGAGGGCGACGGAGACCGGGTGGCCCGCCGGGATCACGTACTCGCCCAGCTGCCACGGCGCCTGCACGCGACGGCCGATGATCGGGATGACCGGGCGCACGCGCATCGCCTCGTGGATCGTGGCCTCGACGTACGCGTGGCCGTCCCCGCCGCGGACCGCGTCGCGGAGGGCGGCATGTGCGTCAGGCACACGGACGAGCCGTTCGAAGGTCCAGGCGAGCTGGTTGGCCGTGGTCTCGTGGCCGGCCAGTACGAGCGTCATCAGCTCGTCGCGGACCTCACGGTCGTCGAGCGCCCGGCCCTCCTCGTCACGGGTCGCGAGCAGGAGCGAGAGCACGTCGGTGCCCCGCTCGGCTTCGGGGATCGCTCGGCGCGCGGCGATCGTGCGGTAGTAGTGGGCGTCGACCCGGTCGAAGATGACCTTCATGAGCCCCTGCGGCTCGGTGTGCGTGGCGCTCAGGACCTCGAGCACCTGCCAGGCGCGGCCCTCCGAGAGCTTGAGGGTCCGGCGGGTGGCGTCGCGTAGCCCTCGCTCCGGGCTCCCGGCAGCCGGCTCACCCTCCACGCCGAAGAGCCCGGCCATGATCACCTCGAGCGTGACCGCCTGCATCCGCTCGGCCATCCGGAACTCATCACCGACCCGCCAGCGGTCCACCTCCCGCTCAGCCACACGCCGGATGGCGGCCGCGTAGGTCGCGATCGAGTCCCCGTGGAAGGGAGGGAGCAGGAGCTTTCGCTGGCGCAGGTGGCGCGGGCCGTTCGCGGTGAGGACCGAGCTCGCTCCGAGGATCGGGCGCAGCGGCGACTCCGCGGCCATCGACGGCACGAGGGCGGCGGGCGCGGTCAGCAGCGAGCGGACGTGGTCCGGGTGCGCGGTGAGGATGATGGGCTCCTCCCGGTGGACCACCTCGAAGGCGAACGTCTCCCCCAGCTGCCGCTGGGCACCGAACAGGTAGGCGAGCGGGCGGCCGAGGAACCGCGCGGTCTGTGCGCCGCGGGAGAGCGGGAGGGCCGGCGGGAGGCGGCCGGTCGCACCGGCGGCGAGCGGACCTGCGGGAGAGCTTGGCCAGGCGTCCCGGACGGCGGGTCCGGCGGGCGGGGTCATGGTCTCGGTCATCCTCGTCACTCCTCGTCGGCGCTCGGCAACAAACACGGTACTTGACCGTTTCCGGTTTGTCGAGCGGATAGCGTCCCACGCGTGGCGACTCCTGCCGAACGCCGCCCGGGCACACGCGGACCGCTCCCCGGCGACCATCGTCAACGGCTGCTCGACGGCATGGCCGCGGCGGTCAGGGAGCGTGGCTTCGCCCGGTGCACGGTCGCCGACGTGGCGCGCGAGGCGGGCGCCTCCCGCCGGACGTTCTACGCCCACTTCAGCGATCTCGACGCCTGCTACCTCGCGCTCTTCGAGCAGTTCGCGGAGCGGAACCTCGCGGCGGTCGCCGCGGCGGTGGGCGCCGACGGCGACCCCCGCGAGCGCCTGGAGGCAGCTGTCGGCGCCTACCTCGAGGCGCTGGAGCGCGACCCGTCGCTCGGCGCGAGCTTCTTCCGCGAGCTCTCGCTGACCGGCGCGGCCGGACGCGAGCGCCTGAGCGCGGTGAACCGCCGCGCCGGCGAGGCGATTCACGCCCTCGCTCTCGCCGTCCAGGCCCAGGAGCCGGAGCTCGGCGTCGAGGCGATGTCGGTGGCGAGCGCGCGCCTGCTCGTCGCCGGGATCGTGCAGATGGCGCTGTTCGCCCTGGACGGGGACGGCGAGCTCGACGAGGTGCGCACCGAGGCGGCGGCCCTGCTGGCCCGGGTCCTCTTCAGCTCGCCACGCTGAGCGACCCGGGGTAGATGTGGCGCTGATGTGAACGGCGCGCGGTACGCTCGCCCGCACGCACCGGGTTCCTGGTGGCACGGACGTAGAGGAGAGCACCATGGGTCGCAGTCGTGTGGGTGTCGTCACCGCGATGGTCGTCGGAGCGCTCGGGCTTCCCGCCGCAGCGCAGGCCGCCGAGCCACCGCTGGGTCTCACGTGCACGCCGCAGAACGGCGTTCGCTTCTGCCCGGGCAACGGGACCACCGAGCGCTTCAAGAGCTTCGACGGCGTGCCGCTCGACGTCGACGTGACGCTCCCGCCGAGCGGCGACGGGCCCTTCCCCACGATCGTGATGCTGCACGGCTACGGCGGGAACAAGGGCGCCTTCGAGACCACAAGCGAGGACCCCAGCACCACGTCGGGCACCCGCTTCCACTACAACAACAACCACTTCGCCAAGCAGGGCTACGCCGTCGTCAACTCGACCGCCCGCGGCTTCGGCGAGTCCTGCGGCTCCCTCGCCTCGCGCCTGGCCGACCCGACCGGTTGCGCGATGGGCTGGATCCACCTGATCGACCAGCGCTACGAGATCCGCGACACGCAGGAGATCCTCGGCGCGCTCACCGACCAGGGCGTCACGAAGGCGGACGCGATCGGCGTGACCGGCGTCTCCTACGGCGGCGGCCAGTCGACGATCCTCGCCACCCTGAAGGACCGGATCCGCAACGTCGACGGCAGCTACAAGCCGTGGACGAGCCCGAAGGGCACGCCGCTCTCCATCGCCGCGGCGTGGCCGCGCTGGCCGTGGACCGACCTCGTCTACTCACTGGTGCCCAACGGGCGCCTGCGCGACGACCAGATCGCCGGGCCGACGGCCAGCCGGGCGCCGTACGGCGTCGCGATCCAGTCGTACGTGGCCGGGCTCTTCACGCTCGGCGCCACGAGCGGCTACTACGCCCCGCCGCTCGTTGACCCCGCCGCCGACATCATCACCTGGTTCGCGCAGATCAACGCGGGCGAGCCGTACGAGGGCAACCCCCAGATCAAGGCGCTGGCCGACGAGATCTACCTGCACCACGGCGCCTACTCGCTGATCGACGGGACGAACGGCCCCACGCCCGCGCCCTCCCCCGCGCCGCTGCTCATCCAGAACGGCTTCACCGACGACCTCTTCCCGATCGGCGAGGCGCTGCGCTTCTACAACCGGCTGCGCCAGCTCCAGGGGCCGGGCGCGGACGTCGCGCTCCAGTTCGGTGACCTGGGCCACGCGCGCGGGCAGAACAAGCGCGACCCCGACGTCGCGTTCAACACGCAGGGCGCCGCGTTCTTCGCCTCCCACCTGAAGGGGGAGAGCTCGGCGACGGTGCCGGTCCGGGGGAGCGTCAGCGTCTTCACCCAGACCTGCCCGAAGGCCGCCAAGGCCGGCGGCCCGCTCCTCGCCCCGAGCTGGGAGGCCGCCCACCCGGGCATCCTCACGCTCTCCTCCCCGGCCGGCCAGACCGTGACCTCGGTCGGCGGTGACCTGAGCAAGGCCGCGGGCACCGACCCGATCGCGGCCAGCGGCAGCGCATGCGCGACGTTCCCGGGCAGCGACGACGCCGGCACCGCGAACTACCGGATGGGCGAGAGCCTCGGCTTCACGATGCTGGGCCGCCCGACGATCACCGCGAAGGTCGCGCTCACCGGCCTGACCGGCCAGCTCGTCGGACGGTTGTGGGACGTCGGGACCGACGGGAAGCAGACGCTCGTGACGCGTGGCGTCTACCGCCTGAACCCGGCCGACGACGGCACGATCACCTTCCAGCTCAACGGGAACGGCTACCGCTTCGAGAAGGGCCACACGCCCAAGCTGGAGCTCGTCGGCTCGAGCGCACCGACCTACCGGGCGACGAACGGAGCCTTCTCGGTGGCGGTCTCCGACCTGAAGCTGACGCTGCCCACCGTCGAGAAGCCGGGCGAGACGGTGGCGCTGGGCCCGAACGGGACCGTGCAGGCGCCGGCGGCGAGCGGCACCAGCTCCGCGTTCACGCGCCAGCGGCCCCGCCGCATCGTCGTGCGGGTCTCCCCCCGCAGGGGCGACCGGCGCGCGCCGTACCGCTTCACCACGCGGGGCACGGTTCTGCTCCCGAAGGGGTTCACCCGCAAGGAGAGCTGCTCAGGCCGGGTGAGCATCCAGGTGAAGGCGGGCAAGCGGACGATCTCCCTGCGCCGCGCGCGCCTGAGCTCCAAGTGCAGCTTCCGCCGGAGCGTGACCTTCTCGAACAGCCGGCGGTTCAACCAGCGGCGCTCGCTGAAGTTCACCGTCCGCTTCCTCGGCAACGATCGGCTGCTGCGCAAGAACGCCAAGAGCCTGAACCGCCGGGTGCGCTGAGCGCGGGGGCGCTCAGGCCGCCTTGAGCAGCGGCGGTGCGACCTGCTTCTTGCGACTCATCACACCCGGCAGCGGGATCAGGGCGTCGACAGCGCTCGTCCCGAAGGCGCGCTCGGCCATCGCGAGGTCACCGGCGATGAGCAGCTGGGTGCCGCCGACCGAGACGTCGGTGATCATCAGCGCGACGAGCCGGTGGCCGCTCTGCTCGCGGAGGGACTCGGCGGCCTCGTGCAGCTCGCCCGCCCGTTCGAGCAGCGCATCGCCGACGGTCTCCACCTGGCCGATGCAGATCGTCTGCCCGCTGCCGAGGTCGTAGCCCTTCAGGTCCCGGCCGAGCAGCTGGTCGGCGTCGAGGTCCGACACGTCGCTCGAGGCCTCGAACATCTCGCGGCCGAACTCCTCGGCCACGACCCCGAGGGACTCGGCCAGCGCGCGCGCCGCCGCGACGTCACGGTCGGTCGTGGTCGGCGAGCTCATGATCACCGTGTCGGAGAGGATCGCGGCCAGCATCATCGTGGCGGTGGCCGAGGTCGGGATCACACCGGACTTGCCGAAGCGCTCGGCGATCAGCGTGCACGTGCACCCGACGGGGTCGAAGGTCGCCCGGATCGGCTGGGTCGTCTCGATCGAGCCGATGTGGTGGTGGTCGAGGATCTCGACGATCTCGGCTTCCTCCAGGCCCGGCACGCTCTGCGCGCTCTCGGCGTGGTCGACGAGGATCACCTTGCGCGGCGACGGGTCGACGAGGTCGGCGCGCGTGACCAGGCCGATGGGCCGGCTGTCGCGGTCGAGCACCACGGCGGCCCGGTAACTCACGTCCTTGACGTCCTCGGAGATGTCCTCGACCAGCTCGCGCGCCTGGACGGTCAGCGGATCGTTCTCGGCGAGGGCCAGGCAGGGGCTCGAGAGCGTGATCATGCGGCCGGCGACGTAGGAGTCAAGCGGGGTGGCGATGACCGGCGTCCCCTTCTCGCGCGCCCGCGCAAGCGTCGACTCGGGGACCGGCGTGGCGTTGCTCACCACGAGCACCGCGATACCGAGCTCGAGCGCCTCGAGCTGGGCGTCGTGACGGTCGCCGACCACGGCGACGTCGCCCGTCCCGAGGTCGGAGAGCATCCCCCCGAGCTCGCGCGCGAGCACCCACACCCGGCCGTCGACGCACAGGCCCCCCTCACCGGTGATGAGCTCGCCCTCGAGCACCTCGACCATCGCTTCGACCGAGGTCGAGTCGAGCAGCCGCGGCACCTCGTTGGAGTCGCGGACGTAGCGCCGTGCGAAGGCCCGCTCGGTGAGCACGCCGGCGAGGTGACCGTCGCCGTCGACGACCGGGAGCAGGTCGAGCCCCGTGGAGACCATCATCTGCCCGGCGCGCCGCAGCGGCGTCCCGATCTCGGCGACCGGGAACTCCTCGCGCATGACGTCACCGGCGCGCAGGCTGATGTGCGGGAGCAGCTGCGGGGCCTCGGCCCCGGCCCGCTCGAGCGCCCAGCTGGTCTGCGCGTTGAGCTCCCCCAGCCGCACCGGCACGTACTCCCGCGTGTGGTCCAGCGCGCCCTTCAGCTCCGCGTAGGCGAGCGCGGAGCTGATCGAGTCGGTGTCGGGGTTCTGATGGCCGCAGACGTAGACGCGCTCGGGGCGCAGGTGGCGGGAGCGGGGGTCGAACGGCACGAGGCTCCGGATCCTACGAGCCGCCCGCCTGCCGCGTGCGTCAGGACACCGCGGTGCGCACCACGATCTTCGCGATCCCGATGGTGAACCCGCCGGCCAGGGCGTCGGTCCCGAACGTCTCGTTGAGCAGCTCGGCCGCGCCCTGCTTGAGAGTGACCGTTGTGCCCTCGAGCACCGCGCCGTCGTCGATCGGCCGCAACGGCTGCAGGGTGCGGCCGTCGAGGAAGAAGAGCTCGACGTCCTCCTTGGCGAGCTCCCCGTTCACGCGGACGTCACCGGTGAGCACCGACTCCCCGGGGTCGACGACGAAGTCGACGAGCGCGACCTCGGTATCCCCGGCGGTCAGGGTCAACCCGCTGCCGTTGTGGTTGATCTCACCCTGCACGAACGGGTCCTCGGTGCCGGGGGTGAAGTACTTGACGTTGCCGCCGGTGATCGGGAAGCGGGCGGAGCCGTTCTTGATCACCGCCGGGCCGACCGTGCCGGGCGTGAGCCCGAGCTGGCCGAGCGCCTCGACGAATCCGGCGTCGAGGGTGACGTAGGTGGTGCCCGCGGGGATCTCGGCGACCTCGACGGCTGGTTCGGCGTCGTCGCCACCGAAGACGACGAGCACGCCGACGACGAGCCCGATGACGACGATCAGGCTGATGAGTGGGACGGCGACGCGGCGGAGCATCTGAATCTCCGGGGATCGCTCCTCACGTTCTGGGTAAGAGGGGGTCGTGAACAGATCAGACAGCAGCGAGGAGCCGGCCGGCGGCCTGCTCGGCAAGATGGCCGGCAAGGCCAAGGAGAAGCTCGGGGAGGTGAGCGGCAGAGAGGACCTCGCCCGGGAGGGTCGCCTGCAGGGTGCCGCCGTGGACGCTGAGCGCGAGGCCGACAAGCGGGCCGAGGAGGCCGCACGCGAGCGCGAGGCGAGCCGGCTCGAGGCCGAGCGCGGCGAGGCTGAGCGGGAGCGCGCAGAGCTCCGGACCGAGATTGAGGCCGCCGACCGTCAGGAGCAGGCCGCCGCGGACCGACACGCGCAGGAGCAGGCCGCCGAGCAGCGCGCCGCCGCCGAGCAGAGC
>JACDAP010000095.1 GCA_013695395.1 Solirubrobacterales bacterium | reverse complement strand
GACCACGCCGAACTCGAGCCCCTTGGCCGCGTGGATGGTCATGAGGCGGATCGCCGGCGCGCCGCTCAGCTCCACCGGCGCGTCGGCCTCCCGCACGTCGGCCTCGGCCTCGGCCTGGGCGTGGTCGATGAAGCCGCGCACGTCACGCCCGTGGTCCTCTTCGTAGGCGGCGGCGAGGCGCTCCAGCTTGTGGACGTTGGCCAGGCGGCGGCGACCGCCGGGCAGCCGCAGCACGTGCAGGTCGTAGCCCGACCGCACGACGGCACGTTCGATGAGCTCATCGAGCCCGTACCGCGCGGCGGTCGTCCGCTCAAGCCCGAAGCGGATCAGGAACGCCTCGAGCGCCGCGGCGTCCGCACCGCCCAACCGGCGGGCCAGCGCGACCGAGCGAACCGCCCGCCAGGCGTCGCCGTGCTCCCGCGCCGCCGCGGCGACATGGGCCAGACCGTCGGAGGAGAGGCCGCACAGGGGGCTCGCCAGCGTGCCGAACAGCGCCCGCTCGTCGCGGGGGTTGATCAGGGCGCCGAGGTAGCTCGTGAGGTCCTGCACCGGCTGGCGCAGCCAGTACCCGCGACCCCCGCCGGCCAGGGTCGCGAAGCCCTCGCGCTCGAGCGCCCGGGCGAAGACGTGGAGATCGCTCGCGGCCCGGACGAGCACCACGGCCTCCTCTTCCCGGCACTCCCCGGCGTCGACCAGGGTCCGGACGCGGCGGGCGACCGCCCGGGCCTCGGCGAGCTTGGAGGCCTTCACGCCAGAGGGCATGCCGGCTCCGAGCTCGTCGGCCAGGCGCGCGTCGAGCCCCGGCGCGTCCCACGCGGTGCTCGTGAGCAGCAGCTCGGTGCGGGGTGCGGCGGTCTCCTCCTCGGCGGTCCGCCCGGCCACCAGCGGGACGTACCCCGCGTGGACCACCTCGCCCCAGGCCCCGTTGATCGTCTCGAGGAGCTCCGGGTGCGAGCGCCAGTTCGTCGCGAGCACAGCCGCCTCACCGCGCGCGTGGTGCGCGGCTCGTTGCCGGCGGAAGAGCGTCACGTCCGCATGGCGGAAGCCGTAGATCGACTGGAGCTCGTCCCCGACCAGGAAAGTCCGGCCGGTGTCGAGGAAGCCGATCAGCTCGAGCTGGAGCGCGTTGGTGTCCTGGAACTCGTCGACCATGACGCGGGAGAAGCGGTCGGCGTATCCCGCACGGACCTCGGGACGGTCGCGGAGCAGGTCACGGACGAGCAGCTGGAGGTCGTCGTAGTCGACCCCGGAGAGCGCCCGCTTGCCCGCCGCGTAGGCGCGGGCGAAGGCGCCGAGCAGCGTGTCGAGGAGCGCGTGATCGGCCGCGGCCTCCTCGTCGTCGAGCGCGGTGCCGAGCGCCTCGACCGCGGCCACCCAGGCACCGCAGGCGTCGGTCTTGAGCTCCTTGGCGCCCCGGGCGATCCTCAGCGCGTCGAGCGCCTCGCGGGCCGGGGTGCCGGGAGCGGCGAGCAGCTCGTGGCAGGCGCTCAACGCCTCACGGGCGGCGTCCACGGTCTTGACCCCGGCGCGCCCGCCGCGGAGCTCCTCGGTGAAGAGGTCGGTCGGAGCTCGGAGCCCCGCAAGCGCCTCCTGGACCGTGCGGGGCGGGCGGCACGGCGGCAGCCGCGGCTCGGTCTGCCCTTGGGAGCGCAGCGCCTCGTGGACCTCCTCGACGGCGTCGCGAAGCCGGTCCGGGCCCCAGGCGGCCACGAGGTCGAGTGCGCCGTCGGCCGGCTCGGAGAGCAGCTCGGCGAGTGCGTCGTCGAAGGCGCGCGCGCGGAGCTCACGCGTGGCCGAGCCGGGCAGGACCGTGAAGGCGGGATCGAGGCCGGCGGCGACGGCATGGGCGCGCAGCACGCCGGAGCAGAATCCGTGGATGGTGGAGATCTGGGCGCGCTCGATCTCGCGCGCGGCCACGCGTTCGCCGAGCTCGGCCAGGCGGGCGCGGACCCGAGACCGAAGCTCGCCCGCCGCCTTCTCCGTGAAGGTGATCGCCAGCAGCTGCGCCGGGGGGATGCCGTCCTCGAGCACCGCGGCGACGAGCCGCTCGACGAGCACGCTCGTCTTGCCCGAGCCTGCGTTCGCGCTGAGCAGGAGCGGACCGTCGCGCTGTTCGATCGCGGCGCGCTGCTCGGCGGTGAAGTGCGTCACAGGCCCTCCGCGCGGCAGACCGACGGGTGGCTGCAGCCGCCGCCGCGCCAGCCGCAGGTCGCAGGCCGGGGTTCGAGCCGCCCCGCCCGGATCTCGGC
>JACDAP010000440.1 GCA_013695395.1 Solirubrobacterales bacterium | reverse complement strand
CTCGAGGGTCGCGTCGGGCGCACCGGGCTGCGCGAACGTCCCACCGTCGGCGGCGACGCGCAGCGCCCCCGCGTCGACCTGCGCGGCTCGCGCCGCGGGGGAGCAGAGCAGCCCCGTCGCGACGATGCCCAGCATGACCCGCCGTGTCCTCATCGCCCGGACGCTACACCAGGAAACGGTGCCGTTCGACCGGTCGCCTCGGGGTCAGCCGGGCGCGGCGATCGCGGCGAGCTCCCGCGGGCGCAGGAGCGTGATCAGCTCGCCGCCGGTCGAGCCCTCGAGCCGGACGGCCGCCACGCCACCCTTCTTGAAGTCGACACGCGCACCGGTGAGGTCGTGGACGACCTGGGAGAAGTCCGGCTCGTGGCCGACGACGAGCAGCCGGCCGTCGGCGTCGTCGAGCAGCGCCACCAGCTCGAGCGCGTCAGCGCGGGAGAAGCCCGCCGCCAGCGGAGGATGCTCGACCACCTCGACGCCGAGCGGCACGACGGCCAGCCGGGCGGTCTCTCGCGCGCGGACCTTCGGGCTCGTGAACGCGTGGGCGAAGGTGCAGCCGAGCGCCGCGAGCGCGCGCCCGGCGAGCCTCGACTGCTCCTCCCCCCGCTGGGTGAGCGGGCGCGCCGTGTCCCCCGCACTCGTGCCGTGGGGTTCGGCCTCGCCGTGGCGCAGGAACCAGAGCTGGCGTGCCATGCTCCGGGGACGCTACCGCGCGCCCCCGGGCCGCAGGTGAACGAGCGGCTACCGCAGCGGGCGGATCGCCCCGCCGGTGAGGTTCTCCCCCGAGGGTGACTCCCAGGTGAGCCGGTACTGGCGGTTCTTCGCGGTCCGGGTCCGGACGTTGTAGAAGCCGCGGGTGTTCGTGCGCACCGTCTTGAGCTTGCGCCACGAGCCCTTGCGGCCCGTGCGGTACTCGACGACCGCGGTGGTCGTCTTGCCCGCCGGCCGCACGAGCCCCCACAGGGTGGTGATCCGCGAGGAGCGGCGCAGCGCGCTCAGCACGAGCCGGAAGCTGTCGTAGGCCTGCTTGTCGCGGCCGGAGGAGGTCCTCAAGCCCGACTCGAAGCCCGGGTAGCGAGCGAGCCGGCTCTTCGCGTTCTCGTCCGGCCGGTCGTCGCGCAGCAGGTACTGCGAGAACGTCGCCACGCGCGGGTTGTAGTAGGCGATCCGCTCGCTCAGGTTGCGGAACTCGTCCTGGCGCTGCTGGAAGACGCCGAAGATCGGGTCGGGCGTGGACTGGATCCCGAACTCGGTGAGGTGCAGCGGCAGCCGCTTCGGGATCGCCTTCGACGCGCCGGCGCGGTTGACCAGGCGGGTCAGGCGGCTCAGCACGCCGATCGTCACGTCGTTGGGTCCGTCCGGGACGAAGCTCGGACCCTCACGCGTGGTGTAGGCGTGGTGGGCGACGCCGTCGGTCCGCAGCATTCCGCAGCCCTTGCGGCGACGGTCCCTGGAGTCGAGGCAGAGCGCCTGGCGCAGGAAGGTCAGCGGGGCGACGACCTTGCCGGTGCCGCGCGGGGAGGTCTCCCCGATGAGCACCTCGGGGTCCTCGACCTTCGCCGACTTGAGCCCCTTGAGCGCCGCCTTGTAGAGCCCGCGGTAGAGCCGGCCGGAGACGGGTCGCTTCTTCGAGTCGTACTGGGGCGCCAGGAACTGCGGCTGGTTCGGCTCGTTCCACACCGACCAGGTGTCGACGCGGTCCTTGAACTTGCGGCCGACGGCGGTGACGAACTGGGCGAAGTCGCCGCGGTTCGGCCGCGTGGTGTGGTCGCCCGTCTTCTTGTTCTCGGTCGCCCAGGTGGGGACCGGGCCCGAGACGGTGAGCAGCACCTTCATGCCGCGCTGCTTGGCCTCGCTCAGCAGCGGGTCGTAGGCGCCCCAGTTGTAGGAGGCGGGATCGGTGGTGTTGAAGTCGGGGCGGCGCTTGGCGTCGGGCTCCGGGGCGACCTTCTGCCAGATGAGCACGACGCGGAGCGAGTCGACGCCGAGGCTCTGGATGTCGTCGAGAGCGGCGGAGCGCACGGCCGGGTCCGGATCGAGCAGGTCGCGCGGGGCCTCGAAGCTCGTGGTCATCGAGCGGGAGGCCGAGGCGGGCACGGCGAGCACCAGCAGGGCGAGCAGGGCGAGGAGCAGCGTTCTGAGCGAGGCGGCAGGCATGAGGGTTCCTTCGAGGTGGGGTGCGAGCTTGTCCGTCCGATGATCTGAACGGCTACGCCGGGCCTTTGTGTCGGAGCTTGTCGGCGCGCTCTCCCAGAGAGAACAACGTAGCCCCGCTCAGGTTGCGCGCCCGGCGAGGTTTCACATACTCTTTAGTATGTGAGTCCGCTCACCTCCCCCCGCGCCGCCGCCGCCGAGCTCACCCGCGCGCGGCTGATCGACGCGGCGATCACGCGCTTCGCCACCGACGGCCTGGCGGCGAGCTTCGACACCGTCGCCGCCGACGCCGGGGTGACCAAGGGCGCGCTCTACCACCACTTCGCCTCCAAGCATGGGCTGCTCGAAGCGGTCTACCGCGAGGCGATCCAGCGGCACGCGGCCCGGGTCATAGACGAGAGCTCCACCGGCGACGGCCGAACCCGCCTGCGGGGGCTGATCGACTCGAGCTTCGCCCTCTACTCCTCCGGCACCCCGTTCTACGGGCTGCTCTGGCAGCTCCACGCCGCCGCGGCCCGGCGGCCTGAGCTCTCGGCCATCGCCGCGCGCTCGCAGCGCAACCAACGCGAGTACCTGGAGGGGATCGTCCGCCGAGGCCAGGCCGACGGCTCGCTCCGCGCCGGCCTGGATCCTGAGGCGTTCGCCGTGATCCTGAACTCCGCGATCGTCGGCGTGCTACTCGGCGCGCCGCTCTCCCCTTCCCTTCTGTCCCGCATCCCGACCCTCCTGGAGGACCTCCTGCAATGAGCACCACCATCGCCGACGGCGTCATCGACTTCACCGTTCCCCCGCACCTCCAGGAGCTGCTCGGCCGCGTCCGCGCGTTCGTCGAGGAGGACGTGCTCCCGGCCGAGTCCGAGATCGAGGATCCGCACGACGTCCTGAAGAGCTGGCACGTGGTCGAGCGGCTGCGCGAGAAGGCCCGCGAGCGCGGCATCTACACGCCGCACCTTCCCGAGGAGTGGGGCGGCCTCGGGGTCGGCGTGCTCGGGATGGCGCTCATCTCGCAGGAGTGCGGGGTGAGCGGGCTGGCCTCGCTCGGCCTGAACGCCATGGCGCCGGACGAGGGGAACATGCACACGCTGCTGATCGCCGGCAACAAGGAGCAGCTCGAGACCTACCTGCGCCCGCTGGCCGAGGGCCGCACGCGCTCATGCTTCGCGATGACCGAGCCGGACGTGGCGAGCTCGGATCCGACGAACCTGCAGACCACCGCGGTCCGCGACGGCGACGCGTGGGTGATCAACGGGCGCAAGTGGTGCATCACGGGCGGCGACGGCGCGGCGTTCTCGATCGTCGTCTGCAAGACCGGGAACGACGAGGCGGCGGGGCACCGCAACTACTCGCTGATCCTCGTCCCGACCGACACGCCCGGCTGGGCGGTCGAGCGCCACCCGGAGTGGATGGGCTCGCACTCCCCGGGCGGCCACCCGACGATCACCCTCGAGGATGTGCGGGTGCCGCTCGGGAACCTGCTCGGGAAGGAGGGCGAGGGGTTCGTGATCGCCCAGAAGCGCCTGGCCGGCGGCCGGCTCGCGCACGCGATGCGGTGGATCGGCGTCTCGCAGCGCGCCCTCGACCTGACCTCGCAGCGGCTGCTCGAGCGCAAGGCGTTCGGCAAGGAGCTCGCGCGCCACCAGGCGCTCCAGTTCATGATCGCCGACTCCGCGATGGACCTCTACGCCTCGCGGCTCATGGTCCTCCACACCGCGTGGAAGATCGAGACCGGCCGCCCGCACCGGCAGGAGGTCGCGATGACCAAGACGTTCGTCAGCGAGGCGTTCGGACGGATCGTCGACCGGGCGGTGCAGATCCACGGCGCCGCCGGGATCGCCATGGACCTGCCGATCGCGCAGTGGTACACCGACGCGCGGGCCGCCCGGATCTACGATGGCGCCAGCGAGGTGCACCGCATGGTGATCGCCCGCGAGTGCCTCAAGCTCGCGATGCAGGGCGAGTCGACGCAGGCGGCGACCGGGGACCTCTTCGCGTGAGCTCCGCACACACGCTGGCGCAGGACGATCTCGTCCGCACCCACGAGGAGGCCGCGGCGCAGGAGCGCGAGCCGCTGCTCGTGCTCGAGCCGCTGATGGCGTTCCTCGACGAGCATGGGATCGGGTCCGGAGAGCTGGAGGTGGCGCCGATCGGCGACGGGCACTCGAACCACACGTTCCTCGTGACCCGGGGCGACCGGCGCTTCGTGGTCCGGCGCCCGCCCCGGGGAGAGCTGCCGCCGAGCGCGCACGACGTGCTCCGCGAGGCGCGGGTGATCGGCGCGGTCGGTCCCGCGGGCGTGCGCGCGCCCGCGGTCCTCGCGGTGGGCGAGGACACGTCGATCATCGGCAAGCCGTTCTTCGTCATGGACGCGGTCGACGGCGTCGTGATCACGGACACCGTGCCGGCCGCGCTCGACTCCCCGGAGCAGCGCCGCGCGCTCTCCTTCGAGCTCGTCGACGCGCTGGTCGAGCTGCACGCCTGCGACTGGCAGGCGGCAGGACTCGAGGGCTTCGGCAAGCCGACGGGCTACACCGAGCGTCAGCTCAAGCGGTTCATCGGCCTGTGGGAGATCAACAAGACCCGCGAGATCCCGGAGGTGGAGCGGGTCGGCTCTTGGCTGAAGGAGAACCTCCCCGAGAGCCCGACCGCGACGATCGTGCACGGCGACTTCCGCGTCGGCAACGTCATGTACGAGGACGGTGCGCCGGCCCGGCTGAACGCGATCCTCGACTGGGAGATGTCAACGATCGGCGACCCGTTGGCCGATGTCGGGTACCTCTGCATGATGTGGAGCGAGGCCGGGGACCCGTCCGGCGGGCTCTTCGACCTGAACTC
>JACDAP010000059.1 GCA_013695395.1 Solirubrobacterales bacterium | reverse complement strand
GGCTCGTGGTGGCCGAGCTGCGCGGCGGGGACGAGAAGGCTGTGCGACCGGCGTCGCGCCCGCCGGCCTGAGGCTGCGCCGGTCGTCGCGCCCGCGCCGGGCCGCCCGGGCGTAGCCTCGCTCCATGGAGCTTCCCGTCCCCGCCGAAGCCGACGTCCTCGCCATCGGCCGAGCGCTCGCCGGGGCGATGCCCTCCGCCGCCCGTCGTCCTTTCGCCGCACTCGACGACAAGGCGATGGCGCTGGCCTCCCAGGATGCCGAGCTGAAGGCGGCGCTCTTCCGCTTCGTCGACGTGGTACCCGCCTGCCGATCGGTCGACGACCTCGCCACGCACCTCGCCGGGTTTCTCTCCGAGGTCGAGGAGCAGCCCATCGCACTCGCCCAGGCGATGCGGCTGGCCGGCAGCAAGGGCGGCCGCGCCGCGCTCGGCGCCGCCTCGGCGCGCGGGGTCAAGCACATGGCCCACCGCTTCATCGTCGGGGAGAGCCCGCAGAAGGCCACGGGGGTCCTGGCCTCCCTGTGGAAGGACGGCGTGACGAGCACCGTGGACCTGCTCGGCGAGGCGACGGTGACCGCCGCCGAAGCCGACGCGTACGCAGCCCGTTGCGCAGAGGCGATCAGCGTGATGACGAGCGCGGCGGAGCGGTGGCCCGCCCGCTCGGCGATCGAGCACGACTCCGCCGGTGTGCTGCCCCGCGCCAACCTCTCGGTGAAGGTCTCGGCCCTCACCCCTCTGCTGCGGGCCGAGGCGCCCGAGCTCGGCCTGCGCGACGCGGCCCCGCGGCTCCGGGCGCTGCTGCGCCAGGCCAAGGAGCAGGGGGCCCACCTGCACATCGACATGGAGAGCTACGACTCCCGCGAGGCGACCGTCGAGCTCGTCCTCGAGCTGCTCGCCGAGCCCGAGTTCGCCGACGGGCCGTCGGCCGGCGTCGTCCTGCAGGCGTACCTGCGCGACTCCCCGGAGCAGGCCGACCGGCTCATCAAGTGGGTCCGCACGACGACGCGAGCTCACCCGCTGGTCGTCCGGCTCGTGAAGGGCGCCTACTGGGACCACGAGGTCGTCGACGCGCGCCAGCACGGCTGGAGCCCTCCGGTCTTCGAGGTCAAGTCCGACTCCGACAAGAACTTCGAGCACCTCACGCGGGTCCTGCTCGGCGCGCGGAGGACCGGAGCGGGGATCCGCACCGCGGTCGCGAGCCACAACCTCCGCTCGATCGCCCACGCCGTCGCGGTCAGTCGCGAGGCCGGGTATCCCGACGAGGATCTCGAGCTGCAGATCCTTCGCGGCCTCGGGGACGGGCTCGGCACCGCTCTGGCCGCCCGCGGCCTGCGGGTCCGCGCCTACTGCCCGGTCGGTGACCTCGTCGCCGGAATGGCCTACCTCGTCCGCCGCCTGCTGGAGAACACCTCGAACGACTCGTTCCTGCACGACCAGGGCGCCGGCGTCCCGCTCGAGCGGCTGCTCGCGGCCCCGGGGGCGGCGGTATGAGCCTGCCGACGTTCGCGAACGAGCCGGTCCTCGAGCTGCGCCGTGCCGCCCACCGGGAGGCGCTCCTCGACGGTCTGGCCCGGCTCGACGCGCGGCTGCCCGTCCGGGGCCCGGTGTGGATCGGGGAGGACCGCCGCGACGCGGACGACGTCCTCTCGACCGACCCGGCGAAGAGCGACCGGGTGGTCGCGATCGGCGCCACTGCGACCGCGGCCGACGTTGACGCTGCGATGGAGGCCGCCGCACGCGGCCACCGGACCTGGTCCCGGGTCCCCGTCGCCGATCGGGCGGCGGCGCTCGTCCGAGCCGCCGCCTGGCTGCGGGAGTGCGCCACGAGGTCGCCGCGCTGGCCGTCCGCGAGGCGGGCAAGCCCTGGGGCGAGGCCGACGCCGACGTCTGTGAAGCGATCGACTTCCTCGAGTACTACGCCCGCGGCGCCGTCGCCCTGGACCGTGGCGGCTCGCTCTTCCTCGTCCCCGGGGAGCGCAACGAGCTCCGCTACCGCGCCCGTGGCGTGGTCGCCGTGATCGCGCCGTGGAACTTCCCGCTGGCGATCCCGCTCGGCATGGTCGCCGCCGGCCTCGCGACGGGGAACGCGGTGGTGCTCAAGCCGGCCGAACAGGCCCCGGGCTGCGCCGCGATGGTCGTGGAGGCGCTCCGGGCCGGCGGCGTCCCGGGCGAGGCGATCGGCTTCCTGCCCGGCGAGGGCGACATCGGTGCCGCCCTCGTCCGCCACCCGGGCGTCCACACCATCGCCTTCACCGGCTCCGGACCGGTCGGGCTCGACATCATCCGGGCGGCAGCCGAGACCCCTCCCGGCGCCCGCCACCTCAAGCGCGTGGTCGCCGAGATGGGCGGCAAGAACTGCGTGATCGTCGACGGTGACGCAGACCTCGACGACGCGGTCCCCGGCATCGTGCAGAGCGCCTTCGCCTACGCGGGGCAGAAGTGCTCGGCGGCCTCCCGCGTGCTCGTCCACGAACAGGTCGCCGACACGCTGCTCGAGCGCATCGCGGGCGCGGTCGACACGCTTCAGGTCGGTGCCCCGGAGCGGTTCGGCATCGACGTCGGGCCGGTCATCGAGGCGGCGGCGCGCGAGCGGATCCGTGGCTACGCCGAGAACGCCCGCCGCGCCGGAACGCTTGTCGCCTGCCGCGAGGAAGGCGTCACGGAGGCCGGATGGTTCTGCCCGCCGACGGTCGTGACGGGGCTGCCCGCCGACGCGCCGGTGCTGCGTGAGGAGGTCTTCGGGCCGCTGCTCACGATCGAGCGCATCGCGAGCGTCGACGAGGGCTGCGACCGGGTCGATGCGCTCCCGTTCGCCCTGACCGGTGGCCTCTACGCCCGGAACCCGCGGACCGTCGAGCACGTGGTGAACCGCTCGCCCGTCGGCAACCTCTACGTCAACCGCTCGATCACCGGCGCGATGGTCGGTCGCCAGCCGTTCGGCGGGAACCGGCTCAGCGGCACCGGCACGAAGGCGGGCGGCCCCGACTACCTGCTGCACTTCGTCGAGCCGCACGTGCTCACCGAGAACACGGTGCGGCACGGGCTGGTCATCTGACGGCCCGCCGAACGTTGACGCCTTCGAGGAACTGTTCGCTCAGCGAAACGAAGCTCGAGCGCTGCGGCAGGTGCACGGCCTTCCGCCGTCAAGTGCGACACCTCCGTCACCTCTGCGGCATGATCCACCGATGCCGTTCCTGCGCCTCGCCCTGCTCTCCACGCTCGTCGCAGCCGCACTCCCCGCCCCCGCCCAGGCCGCGCCGCTCTACGTCGCCCTCGGCGACTCGTACACGGCGGGCCCGCTGATCCTCAACCAGGTCGGCACCCCGATCGACTGCGCCCGGTCGGACAACAACTACCCGTCGCTCACCGCCCGCTCCCTCGGATTGACCCTGCGCGACGTGAGCTGCTCGAGCGCGACCACCGAGCACATGGAGAACCCGCAGGGCCCGCTCCCGCTCGGGGGCACCAACCCACCGCAGTTCAACGGGGTGAGCGCTGACGCGGACATCGTCACCGTCGGCATCGGCGGCAACGACGCGGGCCTGGTCGGCGTGGCCATCAAGTGCATCCAGCTCGGCACGACCGCCCCCACCGGCACGGCCTGCCGGGACTTCTACAACGCGGGCGGCGTGGACCGGGTCGCCGCGAAGATCGAGGAAGCCCGGCCCAAGATCGCGGCGGTCCTCCAGGGCGTGCACGCCCGCGCCCCCAAGGCACGGGTCGCGCTGGTCGGCTACCCGGCCGCGGCACCGATCGACGGACGCGGCTGCTACCCCGTCGTCCCCGCGAGCCCGGACGACCTCGCCTACCTGAACGAACTGCTCATCCGCATCAACGCGATGATGGCCGAGGTCGCCGGCGTGAACGACGCGGAGTTCGTCGACATCTACACGAGTTCCCAGGGCCACGACGTCTGCCAGCTGCCCCCCACCCGCTGGTACGAGGGCCTCGTCCCCACCGAGCCGGCGTTCCCGGTGCACCCGAACGTCCGTGGCGAGGCCGATGCCGCCAAGAACGTGATCGCCGTTCTGAGCCGCCCCCGTCCGGTCGTCGCTGCGCCGGTGGCGGGCGCGCTGCGCCAGCGCCGGGTCGCCCGCCGCGTCGGCCCGCCGCCGCGGTTCTCCTTCACCCTCGACCGTGCGGCCACGGTGCGCCTGACCCTCAACCGTCGCGTCGCCGACAAGCGGTACGGCGCGGCGAAGTCGATCACCGAGCGCACGCTCGCCGCCGGGCGCCACATCGTGAGCATCCCGCGCAAGGTGCTCGGCCGCCGGGTCGGCGCCTACAAGATCACCGTGACGCCGACCGCCGGTGGGGCCTCGGGTCGCCCCGCCGCGCTCCGCTTCCGCATCGCCAAGCCGAAGGCGAAGGCGACCACGCGGGCTCGCCGCTGAGCCTCGCTCAGCCGGTGAAGGCGCGTACGTCCGCGAGGAAGCGCTCGTGGAGCCGCGTGTCCGTCCCGAGCTCGGGATGGAAGCTCAGCACCGTCACGTTCCCGGCGCGGGCCGCGACCGGATGCCCGTCGACCGAGGCCAGCAGCTCGACGCCGGGACCGTGCTCGGCGATCCACGGCGCCCGGATGAAGACCGCGTGGACCGGCCCGCCCTCGAGGTCGAGGAACTCGAGGTCGGCCTCGAAGGAGCGCACCTGCCGGCCGAACGCGTTGCGCCGAGCGAGGATATCCATCACGCCGAGGTGCTCACGGTCGAGCATGATCAGCCCCGCACACGTCCCGAGGAGCGGGGCGCCCCGCGCGGCCAGCGCGCGGATCGGCTCCGCCAGCCCCTCCCGCTCGACGGCCAGGCTCATCGTGGTCGACTCCCCGCCCGGCAGGACGAGACCGTCGACCCCTTCCAGATCGGCCACCACCCGCACCTCACGCGTCCGCGCGCCGAGCTCCTCCATGACGCGCCGGTGCGCAGCGAAGGCGCCTTGGAGCGCCAGGACGCCGACCAGCGGGCCGGCTACCACCCGCGGGCCGACAGCACCTGCTCGGGCTCGAGCTTGCGCGCCTCGAGCGAGTCCATGGCCGCGCCGAGGCCCTCCATCGCGGCCGCGACCCGCTCGGGGTCGGCGAAGTTCCGCGTCGCCTCGACCACCGCGGCCGCGCGGGCCGCCGGATCGGAGGACTTGAAGATCCCTGAGCCCACGAAGACCGTCTGGGCCCCGAGCTGCATCATCAGCGCGGCGTCCGCGGGGGTCGCGATGCCGCCAGCGGAGAAGAGCGGCACGGGCAGCTTCCCGTCCCGGGCGACCGCCCGCACGAGCGACAGCGGCGCCTGCAGATCCTTGGCGTGCGTGGCGACCTCCGCATCGTCCATCAGCGTCAGGCGGCGGATCTCGCCGCGGATCGAACGCATGTGGCGAACGGCCTCGACGACGTCACCGGTGCCGGCCTCGCCCTTTGAGCGGATCAGCGCGGCGCCCTCGCCGATGCGCCGCAGCGCCTCGCCCAGGTTCGTGGCACCGCAGACGAACGGGATCTTGAACGCCCACTTGTCGATGTGGTGGGCCTCGTCGGCCGGGGTGAGGACCTCGGACTCGTCGATGAAGTCGACCTGAAGCGCCTCGAGCACCTGCGCCTCGACGAAGTGCCCGATGCGCGCCTTGGCCATGACCGGGATCGAGACCTCGGCCTGGATCCCCTTGATCATCTCGGGGTCGCTCATGCGGGCCACACCGCCGTCGCGCCGGATGTCGGAGGGGACGCGCTCGAGCGCCATGACGGCGACCGCACCGGCGTCCTCGGCGATCCGGGCCTGCTCGGGATCGACCACGTCCATGATCACCCCGCCCTTCAGCATCTCGGCCAGGCCGGCCTTCACCCCGAATGTGGCTTCGTCTCGCATCGTCATCGCATCGTAGCTACGACCTGTTCGACGGAATGGATGAGGACTGCGGCTCGCAAGCTCCCCCGCGCGTTTCGACTGACCACCCGCGGGGTCGCAAGCTCCCCCGCGCGTTTCGACTGACGACGTTACTTGAGGCGGAACGCCTTGATGCGGTCCGCGTACTGCTCGGCGTCCCGGGCGTAGACCCCGTAGGCCAGGGCCTGGATCATCGAGAGCAGCGCGGTGTGCGAGCGCACGTAGGCCGGGGAGTTCGACGAGTAGTAGAGCTTCACGCTCGCGAGCTTGGCGACCTCGGAGAGCGTCGCGTCGGTGATCGCCACCGTCTTCGCCTTGCGGTGGCGCGCGAGCTTCATCGCGCGGACGACGAGCGGGTGCGGCCGGCCGGCGGAGAGGCCGATCACCAGCGTGTTCTCGTCGACGCGGCCGAGGCGCGCGAGCGTCTCCTGCGACGGGCTCGCCACGGTCTCGGCGCGCAGGTCGAGGAGCATCAGCAGGTGGCGCAGGTAGGAGCCGAAGAACGCCATCTGGTCGGTCCCCGCGATGAGGACCTTCTCCGAGGAGGCGATCAACTCGATGACCGCCTCGATGTCGGTCCGCGACGCCTTGCGGGCGGTCTCCTCGACGTTCAGGTGGTCGGCCGCGATCGCCGTCTCGAACTCGCTCTGGTCAAGCGAGAAGAGCGGTTCGACGATCGCCGCTGCGCGGTGGTCGCCCCCGGTGCGCTCGTGGCGGCGCCGGTACTCCTCGCGGGCCGACCCCTGGAGCTCGGGGAAGCCCTCGAAGCCGAGCGCCTGCGAAAAGCGGACGACCGTGGAGCTCGAGGTGTTGGCGCGTCGCGCGAGCTCCTCGGCGGTCTGGAAGGCCACTTCGTCGAGGTGGTCGACGATGTACTGGGCCACGTCCTTCTGCGAGCGGGAGAACTCCTCGAACCGCGCTTGTATGTACGCGCTCAGGGTCTGGTGGCCGTGCGCCTCGTGGGGCGGCGGCGCGATGGCAAGGGCGGTGTCGTGAGTCCTCTTCATGGGCACGCGGTTGTTTCGACGGTGCCCGGCCCGGTTCCTTCACGTCGTCTTGAGATTCACCGCTCGAGCACCTTTGCGTCCGGCAGGAACGCCGCGACCGCGAACCAGAGCGACTGGTCCTGCTCGAGGCGCTCGAGCCGCTCCCCGGCGAGCTTGCCGGAGACCGCGCGCCCTGTGATGTCCCAGGTGCTGCCCGTCTGCCGGTCGCCGAAGCGGCCGTCGCCGAGCGCGCGGAAGGTGAGCGT
>JACDAP010000052.1 GCA_013695395.1 Solirubrobacterales bacterium | reverse complement strand
TGCTCGAGGAACTGGACCGGGATGTCACGGCGACGCGCGAGCTCACCGATCGGCACCGGACCGGCGTCCCCGCTGACGGCCAGCTCGGTCAGGGCCTTCAAGGCGTACGGGCTCTTGCTCGTGATCGACAGCATCTGCGCGCCCCAGCGTAGTCGCGACTCCGGCGGGATCCGTCAGGACACGCCGTCGGCCTTTGCGCGGTACATCGCGCGGTCGGCGTCGGCGAGCAGCGCCTCGCCGCTGGCCCACGCGCCGGGCCCGAAGCAGCTGATGCCGACCGCGGTGCTCAGACGGGCCGACTCGTCGCCGGCGAGACGGACATCCGCGACCGCCGCGACCAGATCCGCGGCCACCCACCGCGCCTGCTCGACGTCCGCGATCGGCAGCAGGACGGCGAACTCGTCTCCGCCGATGCGCGCGAGGACGTCGGTGCCCCGCAGCGGCGCTGCAGGGCGCGCCCGACATCGACAAGCGCCCGGTCACCCGCGGCGTGGCCGTGGCGGTCGTTGATCAGTTTGAACCCGTCGAGATCGAGCAGGAGCACCGCCCCCCGAGGTTTCCTCGCGCCTGGCGCGGCTGAGCACACGCGTGAGCTCGGCGTCCAGGCGCCGGCGATTCGGCAGCCCCGTCAGCGGGTCCTCCTCCGCCTCACGCTGCAGGCGTGACTCCATCGCCTTGCGCTCGGTGATGTCCTGGAAGACCCCGAGCCACATCTGGGGCAGGCCCTCGGGCGTGCGTAGGAAGGTCAGGTTCGCGATGACCCAGGCGTGGCTGCCGTCGGCGCGGACGAAGCGCTTCTCGACCGTCCAGGTGTCCAGCTCCCCGTCGAGGATGCGCCAGGCGGCGGCGAGATCGGACGGCCGGTCGTCGGGATGGGTGAGCTCCATGTCTCGCACGCCGATGAGCTCGTCGACTCCCAAGCCGAGAAGCGCGGCGTGCGCCGGGTTGACCCGCACGTAGCGGCCGTCGACGTCGAGGAACGCCATCCCGATCGTGGCCTGCTCGAACGCAGCGTCGAGCCCGCGGCGCGACTCCGCGAGCAGCTCCGCGCCGGGGACCATGCGCAGCCCGACCCGTCGGTGGCCGTCGCGGTCGACCGCTTCCGCGCGCAGCTCCGCGGCTCGCGGGATCCGGTCCTCTCCCCGGACACCGATCGCCGTGCGACGCCCGGCTCCGGGAGCTCACCGAGCAGCCCGGCGGCGTCGGCGCCGACCGTGGCACCGGGTAGCAGCGCGGCAAGCTCCGGGGCGACCGAGCGGATCTGGCCCGCGTGATCGACGAGCAGCCACGCGTCAGCCAGCCGGCCGGTGATCGGCACGGAGCCGGGTGAACTCAAGTCAACGGAAGCTCACAGCCAGCCGCGCTCGGTGGCCATCAGCACGGCCTGGGCGCGGTCGACGGCGCCGAGCTTGCCGTAGATGTTGTGCAGGTGCGTGCGGACCGTCGAGGTGCTGAGCGCGAGCTCGTGTGCGATCTGCTTGTAGACCTTGCCTTCCGAGAGCCGCTTGAGAACCTCGAGCTCCCGGGCCGAGAGCGGGCACGGGTCGATCTTGCGCGCCCGAGCCTGAACGGGGTACGGCAGGTCGTACATGACCGCGCGCAGCTCGGTCGGACCGAGCCCGACGACCCGTGCGGTCCGCAACAGCTCGGTCGGCGAGACCGAACCGCCCTGGCCGTAGTGGGCCAGCATGTCGGCGAGGCGGACGATCGCGGCCTCCTCGGTGACATCCTCGGAGTGGTGACGCTCGATCACCGAGGCGACGCTCTTCGGCAGGCCCCACCGGCGGGCGAGCACGCCCCCGACGAGGGCGTGATCGACGCCGAGCTCCCGGCGCTCACGGTGGATACGCTCCTCCGGCGTGCGGGCGGTCCCGTGGACCTGCCCGGGGTAGCCGGGGTAGGCGTGCATCAGCACGAGCTTGCCGATGTCATGGAGCAGCGCGGTGACCATGAGGCGGTCACGGTGTTCGTAGCCGGCCTCGAGCGCGAGTCGGTCCGCGGCGCGTTGGGTGGCCACGCCGTGCAGGCGGAAGCGCTCCGGCGCGGCGTCCCAGACGGCCGAGCGCTCGAAGAAGTCGAAGGTGCTCGCGCGGGTGGCGAGCGCCTGGACGGACTCGGGTGAGAGGATCTCGACCGCCTGGACCACCGACTCCACGCGGCCTCGGGTCTTTCCCTCGACCTGATTGGCCAGGCGCAGGACGGAGATCACGAGCGCGACGTCGGACTCGACCGCGTTGACGACGTCGGCCGTCGACGGCCGGTCCTGCGAAACCAGCCGGAGCAGTCGGTTGCGCGACTCAGCCAGGGCGGGGAACGCCTCCAGAGCCTCGAAGGCCGACGTCAGCCGGCGACCATGACCTTCGTTGTGATGGCGCTGAGCGTCCGCCTGCCGATGGGCCTGGCTGGCGGGGGAGGCGGAAGCTTGTGTGGTAGCGGCGGTGCTCATCGGAAGGGTCTCCTCGGGGTTCGAGGTCCCTATCGGCAGCACTGGACGAATAGATGAGCCCTGAGTGTCGATACGTTCAGATCCTCGCTGCGAAGGCGGCGTCCATCCGCGCCAGCGACGCGTCCCGCCCGAGGACGATCAGCGACTCGAACAGCCCAGGCGAGGCCGCCGTGCCCGCGATCGCGACCCGCACCGGCTGGAAGACGTCCTTGGCCTTGACCTCGCGCGCGGCGGCGACACCGCGCAGCGCGGCCTCGATCTCCTCCAGCGTGAACGCCTCGAGCGCGCTGAGCGCGCTCCGTGCGTCGACGAGCGCGGCAAGGTGCTCGGGGTTCGTGAGCCACTTCTCCCGGGCCTTGGGGTCGGAGACCGGGCCGTCGTACAGGAAGCCGGCCAGCGGCCAGAAGTCGGCGAGCGTCTGGATCTTCTCCGCGCTGATCTCCGCGCCCGCGCGCAGGCCGGAGCGACCGGTGAAGGCCTCGAGCTCGACGGTCAGCTCATCGAGCGAGAGCTCCCGGAGGTAGCGGCCGTTCATCCAGCGCAGCTTCTGCTCGTCGAAGCGGGAGGGGTTGCGCGAGACGCGGCTGAGCTCGAAGCGCTCGACCAGGTCCGGGGTCGCGATGAGGGTCTCCGAGTCGACATCGCCCCAGCCGAGCAACGCGATGTAGTTGCGGACCGCCGCGGGCAGGTAGCCGGCCGCACGGAGCTCCTGGACGCTGGCTGCACCGTGGCGCTTGGAGAGCTTCTTGCCGTCGTGACCGTGCAGGAGCGGCAAGTGGGCGAAGGCCGGCGGGGTCGCGCCGAGCGCGGCGTAGACGAGCAGCTGCTTGGGCGTGTTCGAGAGGTGGTCCTCCCCCCGGATCACATGCGTGATGCCGGCGTCGTGATCGTCGACGGCGACCGCGAAGTTGTAGAGCACCGAG
Source organism: Solirubrobacterales bacterium (assembly GCA_013695395.1). Lineage (GTDB taxonomy): Bacteria > Actinomycetota > Thermoleophilia > Solirubrobacterales > Solirubrobacteraceae > Paraconexibacter. The sequence continues at coordinate 3,038 of JACDAP010000052.1, read as the reverse complement.
CCGTCGGCCCGGGCGATCACCGGCTCGTCGAGATGCTCGGCCCGGAAGGTCGCCTCGCCGCGGATGAGATCGTGGACCACGATGTCGCCGCCCGGCACGCGCAGACGCACCGCGCCCTCGCCGTCCGGGCTCGGGGTGCCGCGGAAGCCGGCGGCGTCGCCGTGCTCCTGCTTGTAGGCCTTGACGTCCTCGGCGGTCGCGGTGGTCCGGTAGGCGAGGTCGCGCGCGACCAGGTCGGCGAGAACCTCCTGGTGGCGCGGGCTGCGCTCCACCTGGCTGATCGGCCCCTCGTCCCAGTCGAGCTCGAGCCAGCGCAGGGCGTCGAGGATCTGCTCGACGTTCTCGGGGGTGGAGCGTTCGCGGTCGGTGTCCTCGATGCGCAGCACCATGGCGCCGCCGCTCTGGCGGGCGACCAACCAGTTGTAGAGCGCGGCCCGTGCGCCGCCGATGTGCAGGGCCCCGGTGGGGCTCGGGGCGAAGCGGACGCGTGTCTCGGAGGCCATTGCGGTTGACTCTAGGCAATGCCCCTGCCGCGCCGTTCCCCCGTTCCGCCGTGCTGATCGGAGCCCACGTCTCCCCCGTCGGCGGACCCGCCAAGGCGGTCGAGCGCGGGATCGAGCGGGGCGCCCGTTCGATCCAGATCTTCAACCAGAACCCCCGCGCGTGGAAGCCGACGGTCTACGCCGAGGAGGCCGTCGCGGCCTACCACGAGGCGTTCGAGGCCTCGACCGTCGACGCCCTGCTGATCCACGCCGTCTACCTGCTGAACCCGGCCTCCGAGGACCCGGAGATCCGGGAGAAGTCGCTCACCTCGCTGACCGCGTCGCTACGCGCCGGAGACCGGCTCGGCGCCCACGCCGTGGTCCTGCACCCGGGCTCCGCACTCAAGGGGAGCGTGGACGAGGCGATCGAGCGGGCGGGCGTGGTGATCGCCGAGGCGCTCGCAGAGAGCGACCGCTGCCCGCTGCACCTGGAGAACACCGCGGGCTCGGGCGGGACGCTCGGCCGTTCGTTCGCCGAGCTTGCGGCGCTGCTGGACGCCGCGGGCGGCCACGAGCGCCTCGGGATCTGCCTGGACTCCTGTCACCTGTACGCCTCCGGCTACGACATCCGCACCGCCGCCGGGCTCACCGAGACGCTCGACGAGTGCGACGAGCGCTGCGGCGCCGACCGGCTCGGCTCGCTGCACCTGAACGACTCGAAGGTGGCGCTCGGTTCGAACGTCGACCGGCACGCGCTCGTCGGCGAGGGGGAGCTCGGCGAGGACGGCTGCGCCGCGTTCCTGTCCGAGCCGCGCTTCGACGGGCTCCCGTGCGTCCTGGAGACGCTCAGCGATCCCAAGAATTCGGACGAGACCGACGTACGGCAGTGCGAGGCGCTCCGCGTGCGCGGGCTCGCCGCGCGCAGCTGAGCGCAGGTCAGACCGGCTGCGGCTGCCCGGCCGGCTGGGGCTCGAGCCCGGCGGGCTCCTCGTCGAGAGCGTCGTCGGGACCCTCGGTCGGCCGCGCGAGGGCCGGGCGCGCGGGCCCGAGGATCGCGTCGAGCTCCGCGCGCAGACCGGCGTCGGGCTTGACCTTGAACTCGGAGCCGAAGAGCAGGAACCGCGGTCCGTCTGAGGTGTCGAGCTTCAGCACGACCTCGGAGGCCCCCGGATGCTGCAGGAACAGGTGTTTCAGGTCGTCGATGACGGAGGCGGGCAGGCGCCGCGCATCGGCCCGCAGGCGCAGGGCGTCGGGAGCCTTCGGTGCCTTGGCTGCGGCCTCGCGGGCCCGTACGACCTCGGCCTGCGACGGCGTGAACGGGTCGACCTGGTTGGCGAGCACCGCGGTGCCCTTCTCCCCGTGGCTGACGGTGCCCTTGACGAGCAGCACCTCGTCGACCTGGGGCTCGAACTCCGCGAGCGTCTTCGGGAACAGGAGGATCTCGACCTGACCCTCGAGATCGTCGATCGTCGCGAACATCATCATCTCGCCCGACTTGGTGCGGATCTTCTTGGCCTGGGTGACGATGCCCCCGACCGCGACGAAGTCCTTGTCCTTGCGGTCGCCGATCGCGCCCAGCCGGCAGGTGACCTTGGCGTAGAGCGCCTCGCGGACCTCCTTGAGCGGATGGGCACTCAGGAAGAGCCCGATCGCCTCCTTCTCGACGGCCAGCAGCTCACCCTGCTCGAACTCCTCGCTCGGCACGGGCGGGTAGGCGGGTGCGAAGGCTTCGGCCGCTGCTCCGGAGCCCGCACCGGAGGCGGGCTCGTCGAACATGTCGAAGATGGACCCCTGCCCGATCTCGGCGTCCTGCTGCGTCTTCTGCCCGGCGGCCTGCGCCTGCTCGAGCACTGCGAGCATCCCCTTTCGGGTGTCCCCGGTGGAGGAGAACGCGCCGCATTTGACGAGCGCCTCGATCGCCTTCTTGTTGACCGCGCGCGGGTCGACACGCGCGCAGAACTCCCACAGCGACGTGAACGGGCCACCGTCGTCACGGGCGGCCTTGATCGCCTCGACGGCCGCGTAGCCGACGCCCTTGACCGCGTCCAGGCCGAAGCGAATGTCGCCGCCTGAGACCACGAACTCGTGGTCGGAGATGTTCACGTCCGGAGGCAGGACGCCGATCCCCATCTCCTCGCACTTGGCCGCGAAGAACGGGACCTTGTCCTTGGTGTCCATCACCGAGGAGATCAGCGCGGCCATGTACTCCGCGCAGTGATTCGCCTTCAGCCAGGCCGTCCGGTAGGAGATCAGCGCGTAGCAGGCGGCGTGCGAGTTGTGCGAGACGATGCCGTTGGCCAGGAAGTTCAGTGGACCGTCCGCGGCCATCTCGATGTCGTAGGTGCTCTCGAGGCCGGCGTACTCGATCGACACGATGGGATCGCCGTTCTCGACGTGCGCCGTGGCCATGTGCCGCTCAATGCGGAAGCGGAAGTCCTCGGGAGTGACCACGACGTAGGGCGACTCCCCGTGCTTGGCGGCGAAGAAGTCGGAGGAGCGGTCCATGGCGTCCATCTCCCAGCAGACGCCGTCGAAGTAGAAGTCGCAGACACGGCC
>JACDAP010000046.1 GCA_013695395.1 Solirubrobacterales bacterium | reverse complement strand
GCGCGGCCCGGGCGGCCGGGATCCAGGCGCTCGACGGTCCGTTCCTCGATATCGCGGACGAGCCGGGGCTCGTCACCTCCGCGCGGTTGGCCCGCGAGCTCGGCTTCGACGGCAAGTGGGCGATCCATCCGCGCCAGCTGGCGCTCATCGCCCGCGCGATGGCCCCGAGCGCGGCCGAGCGCGCCGAGGCCGAGGCCGTGATGGCGGCGCTGGCCGGCGGGGTCGGCGTCGCGGTGCTCGACGGCCGCATGATCGACGAGGTCCACCGCAAGCGCGCGGAGCGCGTCCTCGCGCTGGTCACCGATCCCGAGCAGACGGTGCAGGCCGAGTCGGTGCCGTCGAGCGAGGGTGCCGCGACAGCCGCCGCGGCCCGGCCCCGGCGTGCGCCGCAGACCACCTCGGTCGTGGCGCCGTACGCCGACGACCTCGAGGTCGGCCAGGTCTTCGTCGCGCCCGGGGTCACACTCGACAGCGGCCTGGCCACGCTCCACCGTGCAGCTTGCGGCGACCGTCTGCCGCTGGCGCTGGACGCACCGCTGTTCGAGCGGGTCACCGGACAGCCCGGGATCCTGGCCCATCCGGCGCTCGTGGCCGACGTCGTCATCGGCCAGTCGACCGCCCCCAGCGGACGGGTGCTCGGCAACCTCTTCTACCGCGGCTTCGCGCTCGCGCCCGTCGCGCTCGGCACGACCCTGCGGACCACGACCGAGGTGCTCGCGCTAGCGCCGACGAAGGACCGCACCAAGGCCAAGGTGACCCTGCGCGCGACGACGGTCGACGAGCACGGCCGGACGGTCGCGTCGTTCCTGCGCTGTCCGCTGCTGCCCGCGAACGCACCGGTCACTGCCCGCGGCGAGGTCCCCGACGTCCCGCTCGCGATCGAGCTGCCCGACTGGGACCTCGACGCCCACCCTGGCGGCGGTGAGCTCGTCCCCGGTGACCTCTTCGAGGTCGAGGCCCACGAGACCGTGACGCTCGCCCCCGAGCTCGCCCGCGCCACGCTGAATCTGGCGATGACCCACACCGACGCCGAGGCCGGGGCCCACGGCCGGCGCCTGGTCTACGGCGGCCAGGTCATCGGGATCGGCCTGGCCCACGCCACCCGGGCGCTCCCGGGGCTGGCGACCGTGCTGGCCTGGCGCTCCTGCGACCACCTCGGCCCGGTCTTCGAGGAGGACCGGCTGCGCACGGACGTCGAGGTCCTGGCGGTCGACGGCGCGCTCGTCGACCTCCGCGTCACGGTGACCTCCGGGCGGGGCCCGGTCCTCGACTGGCAGCCCGTGGTGGTGTGCGCATCGTGACCGGCGTTCTCGGGGGGCTCCAGGTCATCGAGGGCTCGGCCTTCGTCGCCGCCCCATTGGGCGGGATGACCCTGGCCCAGCTCGGCGCCGACGTCATCCGCTTCGACCAGATCGGCGGCGGTCTCGACCGCGACCGCTGGCCGCTGGCCGCCGGCGGCCAGAGCCTCTTCTGGGCCGGCCTGAACAAGGGGAAGCGCTCGATCGAGGTCGACCTGCGATCCGATGCCGGGCGCGAGCTCGTAGGTGCCCTCGTCGAGCAGGCGGGCACGCTGTTGACGAACTTCCCCGCGCGCGGCTGGCTGGGCTACGAGACGCTGCGCGCACGCCGCGAGGACCTCGTCATGGTCGGGCTGACCGGCAACCCCGACGGCACGAGCGAGGTCGACTACACGGTCAACCCCTCCACGGGCTTCCCCCTCGCGACGGGCCCGCGCGACTTCGCCGGGCCACTCAACAGCGTGCTGCCCGCCTGGGACGCGGTGATGGGCGGACTGGCCACCACCGGGCTCCTGGCCGCCGACCGCTACCGGGCACGGACCGGGAAGGGCCAGTTCGTCGGCCTGGCACTGTCCGACGTCGCCTTCGCCATGGTCGGCCACCTCGGCCGGGTGGCCGAGGCCGAGCTCGGCGGCCGCGACGCCCGGCGCGACGGCAACTACCTCTACGGCGCCTTCGGCCACGACTTCGAGACCGAGGACGACCGGCGCGTCATGGTCGTCGCGCTCACCGCCCGCCAGTGGCGGGCGCTGCAGGACGCCACCGGCCTGCAGGATGCAGTCTCCAAGGTCGAGGAGGCCACGGGGACCGATCTCGACACCGAGACCGGGCGCTTCGAGGCGCGTGACTTCCTCGCCGCGGTGCTCCGTCCCTGGTTCGCCCGCCGCACGCTCGCGCAGGTCCGCGAGGCGTTCGCCGGGACGGGTGTCTCATGGGGGCCCTACCAGTCCTTCGCCCAGCTCGTGGCCGAGGATCCCCGCTGCTCCCCGGAGAACCCGATGTGGGCCGAGGTCGAGCACCCCGGTGCCGGGAGCTACCGCATGCCGGGCTCGCCGCTGGACTTCTCGGGTCTCGACCGCGTGCCGGTCCGCCGCGCGCCCGTCCTCGGTGAGCACACCGAGGCGATCCTCGCCGACGTCCTCGGGCTGAGCCCCGCCGAGATCGGTCGGCTGCACGACGCCGAGACCGTGCACTCCGCCTGACCCGCACGCGGCGCGGTTCGCGGCCGCGCTCGGCGTGCCTACCGCGTCGGCTCAGCGCCGGGCTGGCGCGTACAGCGTGTTCCAGACGATGCCGGTGTAGGCCTCGATGAGGCGCTCGACCTCCGCGTCGCCTGCGCCGCGCACGAGCTGGTGGAACCCGCGCTCGGCCATCCAGGTCAGCCAGGCGGCGGTCTGCGAGGGGAGCAGGTCGGGGTCGATCGAGCCATGCTTCTGCCCGGCGCGGATGTGCTTGCGAAGCGCCGCGGAGTTCTGGGCCATCATGTCGGTCACGAGCTCTCGGACCGAGGCGTCGTAGGCGGCGGCGTCGTAGGTGGCCGCCATGAGGGTGGTGTGGGGGCGGTACCGGGCGACGACCTCGGTCAGGGCTGCGCGCAGGTCGTCGCGGCCGGCGTCGGGTCCGAGCGCCCACCAGTCGGCGGCGGCGTCGACGACGTCCTCGCTGACCTCCGCGAACCAGGTCCGCAGGAGGTCGCCCTTGTCCTCGAAGTAGACGTAGAAGGTCGAGCGCGACATCCCGGCCTCGGAGACCAGCCGCTCGACGCTCAGCTCGGTGAAGCTCTCGCCCTCGCCGAGGAGCCGCTCGACGACGTCCAGCAGTCGGGCGCGTGCCCGGTTGCGGCGCTCTGAGCGGTTCTGTTGGGTCTTCCGGGTGACGGACGGTATGTCTGGACACTACCTCCTGTTTCGTCCGACTCGCCTCGGGCTTCCACCGGCTCGGCCGCTCTCTGGGGGCGGGAGCGGAGTGAGCCTCAGCGCCCGAAGCGCGCCCAGGCCGCTCGGCGCTCGAGCGTCTCGAGCACGGCGGGGACGGCGTCGGCCACGCCCGTGGAGACGCCCGTGGCGCCGGTCAGCCGCGCGAGCAGGGACGTACGCGGCTGGACCGTGGTCAGCTCCGCATCCGGGAAGCGTGCCTTGATGACGCCGTGGAGCGTGCCGAGCTCGTCGACCAGCCCGAGCCCGTGGGCACGGCTGCCCGTCCACACCTCACCGGTGAAGACGTCGCTCTCGCTGGTGAGCCGGGCTCCGCGCCGCTCCGTCACCCAGGAGACGAACAGGCGGTGGAGCTCCTCGAGCTCCCCGCGCAGCCAGGTGACGTCCTCCTCCTTCTCGGGAAGGAACGGGTCCAGGCGCGCCTTGCTCTCTCCGGTGGTGTGCAGGCGGCGCGTGATGTCGTAGCGGCCGATCAGCCCGTCGAGCCCGAAGCCGCCGCTGACCACGCCGATCGAGCCGACCAGGGAGGTCGGGTGGGCGATGATCTCGTCGGCGGCGCAGGCCAGCCAGTAGCCGCCGGAGGCCGCGAGGTCCTCGCAGAACGCGAGCACCGGCACGTTCTTCTCGTCGGCCAGTTGGCGGATGCGGTCGGCGACGAGGCCCGACTGCGTCGGCGAGCCGCCGGGCGAGTTCACCACGAGCGCGACCGCGGCCAGATCCTTGGTCGCGAAAGCCTTCTCCAGCGCGGACTCGACGGCCGCCAGGTTGATCGCGCCTCGGGCCAGCGGTGAGGCGTGCGCCGTGATCACGCCCTGGAGACGCACGACCGCGACCCGCTGCTTCGGGCTGAGCAGCTCCTTGACCGGCTGGGGAAGAGGGAGACGGGCGGCGAGCTGCTGGACGGTGGGCACGGGCGTCACGGTAGCCCGAGGCTCAGCGGCGGGTGGGGGCGTACAGGGTGATCCAGACGAAATCGGCGTACACGGCGACGAGACGCTCGACGGTCGGCCAGGCGGCCGTCTGGGTCGGCAGCAGGCCGGGGTCGATCGACGACCTCCAGCAGCCGGGCGCGGGTCAGGCCGCGGCGCTGCTCGCGGTTCGGGTGGGTCCTCCGGGGTCACTGACGGAATGTTCGGACACCAACTGGTGCTTCGTCCGACGTCGCTGCGTCGTGAGCAGCCCCCGGGCGCGGTGGTATTCCTGGGGGATGCGCGTGCTCGTGACCGGCAGTGCAGGACACCTCGGCGAGGCGCTCGTGCGGACCCTCCGAGCCGACGGCGAGGACGTGGTCGGGCTCGACCTGATCCCCGGGCCGACCACGACGGTCGTCGGGTCGGTGGCCGACCGAGCGGTCGTGCGGCGCTGCCTGGCGGGTGCGGACGCCGTGCTCCACACGGCGACGCTGCACAAGCCGCACGTCGGCTCCCACTCCCGGGAGGACTTCGTCGAGACGAACATCACGGGCACGCTCACGCTTCTCGAGGAGTCCGTCGCCGCCGGAGTGCGGAGCTTCGTCTTCACGAGCACCACGAGCGCGTTCGGGCGCGCGCTCACCCCGGCCGAGGGCGAGCCGGCCGCCTGGGTCACGGAGGACGTCGTGCCCGTCCCCCGGAACGTGTACGGCGTCACGAAGGTCGCCGCCGAGGATCTCTGCGAGCTCGTCGCGCGCGACCACGGCCTGCCCGTCGTGGTGCTGCGGACCTCGCGCTTCTTCCCCGAGGGCGACGACCGCGACGAGGCCCGCACGGCCTACGCGGATGAGAACCTGAAGGTCAACGAGCTGCTCTACCGGCGGGTCGACCTCGAGGACGTCGTGAGCGCGCACCGCTGCGCCGTCGCCCGGGCGCCGGAGGTCGGCTTCGGCCGCTTCGTCGTCAGCGCGACGACGCCGTTCGCGCCCGGTGACCTGACCGAGCTCCGGCGTGACGCCCCGGCGGTGCTCCGCCGGCTGGTCCCGCGCTACGACGAGCTCTATGCGGCGCGTGGCTGGCGGATGCTCCCGAGCATCGAGCGGGTCTACGTGAACGCGCGGGCGCGGGAGGCACTCGGCTGGTCACCGCGGTACGACTTCGCGGCCGCGCTCGAGCGGCTCGCGGCGGGGGAGGACCCCCGGAGTCCGCTCGCCCTGGCCGTCGGCGCGAAGGGGTATCACCACGAGTCGACCGGGGTCTACACGCAGCGCTGAGCGTCGCCGGTCGTCGTGGGTCACGTTCTGGTGGCTCACCGACCAGAACGTGACTCGCGTTCCCGGGGGCCGGACCCGCTCAGACCCGCTCGAGCGCGGGCTCCGGCCGGCGCGGCGCCTCCGGGCTCTCCCGCTCGATCGCCAGCCGCGGCACGATGCGGTCCAGCCAGCCCGGCAGCCACCAGGCGCGCGCACCGAAGAGCTCCATCAGCGCGGGGACGAGCAGGCAGCGGATGATCACCGCGTCGAAGAAGACCGCGCTGGCCAGGCCGAGGCCGAACAGCTTGATGATGCGGTCGTCGCCGAGGGCGAACGAGGCGAAGACGACGATCATGATCGAGGCGGCCGCCGTGATCACGCGCCCCGTGGTGGCGAGGCCGCGCGCGACCGAGGCGGAGGCGTCGCCGCTCTTCTCCCACTCCTCGTGCACGCGCGAGATCAGGAAGACCTCGTAGTCCATCGAGAGCCCGAAGACGATCGCGAACATCAGCACCGGGACGAACGACTCGATCGGCCCGGTCCCGATGCCGAGCAGGTCGGCGCCGTAGCCCTCCTGGAAGATCAGCGTGACGAAGCCGAGCGCTGCCCCGATCGAGAGCAGGTTCATCGCCGCCGCCTTGATCGGGATGATCACCGAGCGGAAGACCGCGAGCAGCAGCAGCGCGCTCAGGAGAACGACGACGATCACGAAGAGCGGCAGCTTGCTCGCCACCACGCTCGAGAAGTCGTCGCCCGAGGCGGTGAAGCCGCCGACCTCGACGGTCGCGCCTGTCCGCTCTTCCGCCGCGGGGATCACGTCGTCGCGGAGTCGGTCGAGGGTCTTGGAGGTCTGCTCGTTCTGCGGCCCGGTGGTCGGGAAGGCGGTGATGGTCGCCACCACGCCGTCAGGCGACAGGTTGGGAGGAGCGACCTGCCGGAAGTCGGGGTCCGCGCGGACCGCGGCGGCGATCTGCTCGGCGGCTGCCTTGTCGTTCCGCTCGCCCAGCTCGGCGACGATCAGGAACGAGCCGTTCACGCCGGGCCCGAAACCCTCGGAGATCAGGTCGTAAGCGGCCTTGGTGGTGGTCCCGGGCGGGTCGACGCCCGCGTCGCTCGAGCCGAGCCGCAGGTTCGTGGCCGGGTAGGCGAGGGCGAGCAGGAGCGCGATCGACAGCGCCGCGAAGAGCACCGGCCGCCGCTGGAC
>JACDAP010000019.1 GCA_013695395.1 Solirubrobacterales bacterium | reverse complement strand
CAATCCACCCGCCCGCGGCGGCAGCCAGGCCCGCGCGCGCCGGTCGAGCGCCACCGCGGTCCCGCGCCTGCCGGTCCTCGAGCAGCGTGAGCTCGACCTCATCGGCCTCGGCCTCGTCGCCCTCGCGGTCTTCCTCGTCTTCCCTCTGTGGCTCGGCTGGGAGGCCGGGGCGATCGGGGCCGCCCTCACCGACGCGCTCACCTGGAGCTTCGGTGTCCTGCGCTTCGGTGCGCCTGCCGTCCTCGCGCTCGGGGGCGGCCTGCTCGTCCTGCGGCCCGTCATCCCCGCGTTCCGGCCCTTTCGCGCGGGGGCGATCGTCGGCTTCCTGGCCCTCGCCCTTGCGCTCGGCGCCGGGACGCTCGGCCTCGGGCCGGACGGGGCGCACGGCGCGTTCTGGCGCCCGGAGATCTTCGAGCCGCGCGGCGGCGCGGTGGGGGAGGCCGAGCTCTACGTCGTCTCCACGCTGCTGGGCACGATCGGCGCGCACATCCTCGCCGTCTTCGGGCTGCTCGCGGCCGCCACGCTGGTCACCGGGGCGAGCGTGGCCAGCGTGCTCCGCTCGGGAGCCCTCGTGGCCGCCGATACGACGCGGAGCCTGCGGGTGCCGCGCGCGCCGGCCGAGGAGGACTGGTTCGACGCGTCGCACGATGAGGAGACGGCTCCGCCGACGCGCGCACCCCGCCGCAAGGCAAAGGCGTCCGAGCCCGTGGTCGAGCCGGTCTTCTCCGAGGAGCCGCGGATCAGCCGCGGCGCGGACGGGTACGAGCCGCTCCCGCTCGACCGAGAGCTTGACGGTGCGCTGCGCTACCCGGACCTCTTCGGTGAGCCCGACGCGCCCGTCACGCTGGAGCCGACGCTTCCCGAAGCGGCCGACGAGACGCCGTTCGCCCGAGACGAGGAGCCCGAGGCCGAGCCGTTCGTCGAGGAGGACGAGCCCACGGCACTCGCCCCGCCGCCCGCCCGCGCAGCCAAGCTGGAGCCCGACCCGCTCGACGACATCCCGGTCGGCGAGCAGGGAGTCATGGACATCGACGGCGCGATCGACTGGCACCGTCCTCACGCGCAGCTGCTCACCCGCTCCGCCGCCGCCGACGCGCGCCCGGACACCGCCGGCAACGCCGACGTCGCGCGCCGTCTGATCGAGGCGCTCGCCCACTTCAAGGTCGACGCGAAGATCGTCGGCACCGTCAGCGGCCCGCACATCACCCGCTTCGAGCTCCGCCTCGCGCCCGGCATCAAGATGAGCAAGGTCAGCCAGATGAAGGACGATCTCGCGTACGCGCTCGCGGCCACCGAGATCCGCATCCTCGCGCCGATCCCCGGCAAGACCGCGGTCGGCGTCGAGGTTCCGAACCTGAAGCGGAAGATGGTCACGCTCGGCGACGTCTACGGCCCGCCGCCGGAGGGCTCGAGCCCGCTCACCGTCTGGCTCGGCAAGGACGTCTCCGGCAAGGCGATCCACGCCGACCTCGCGAAGATGCCGCACATCCTGGTCGCCGGCACCACCGGCGCGGGCAAGTCGGCCTGCATCAACTCGATGCTCTCCTCGATCCTCCTGCGCGCGACGCCGGAGGAGGTCCGCCTCGTCCTCGTCGACCCCAAGCAGGTCGAGCTGAACCACTACGAGGAGCTGCCACACCTGCTCACGCCGGTGATCACCTCGCCACGCGCCGCCGCCAACGCGCTCCAGAACCTCGTCCGCGAGATGGAGTGGCGCTACGGAATCATGTCGATGGCCCGCACCCGCTCGCTGCCGGAGCTCAACAAGCACCGCGTCGGCAAGGGCGAGGCGGCGCTGCCGTACATCCTCTGCGTCATCGACGAGCTCGCCGACCTGATGATGGTCGCGCCCGCCGACGTCGAGGACTCGATCATCCGGATCGCGCAGAAGGCGCGAGCGGTCGGCATCCACCTCGTCCTCGCCACGCAATCCCCGCGGGTGGACGTCATCACCGGCATGATCAAGGCGAACGTCCCCTCCCGGATCGCCTTCAGCGTCTCCTCCCAGACGGACTCTCGGGTCATCCTCGACCAGAACGGCGCCGAGTCCCTGCTCGGCATGGGAGACATGCTCTTCAGCGCCGTCGGCTCCTCCAAGCTCCACCGCATTCAGGGCGCCTACATCGACGAGCCCCAGGTCGCCCTGCTCACCGAGTTCTGGGCCGCCCAGGGCGAACCCGAGCTCCGCGCGGACCTCCTCGAGGAGGTCGAGAAGGAGGAGAGCGAGCCCGAGAAGGCCGACGACGACGGGTTCGACCCCGACGAGGATCCGCTCCTCGGCGACGCGATCGAGCTGGTCGTCGAGATGGGCACCGCGTCCACCTCCATGCTGCAGCGACGACTGCGCCTCGGCTACACACGCGCGGGACGCCTCATCGACATGCTCGAACGCCGCGGCGTCATCTCCGGGTACGAGGGCTCCAAGCCTCGCCAGGTGCTCGTCACCCCACAGGATCTTCCGCGGGTGCTCGCCTCACTCGCCGCCCCCGCCCAGGCACCGCAGGCGGACGTCGAACTGCCCGACGCGGCCGACGTGCTGGATGCACCGTCGCTGCCGGAGCTCGGCGCGGCGGCTGACGACGAGTAGCCTGCGCGTTGCATGCCCGAGATCGGCGCCACCCTGCGAGACGCCCGCATGCGCGCTCGCATCGACATCGCCGAGATCGAGCAGGCGACGAAGATCCGCGCGAAGTACCTCCGGGCGCTCGAGAACGAGGAGTGGGAGCTCCTTCCCGGGCCGACGTTCGTCAAGACCTTCCTGCGGACCTACGCCGAGGCGCTCGGCCTCGACGCCAAGCTGCTCGTCGACGAGTACAAGCTGCGCCACGAGCGGCTCGCCGATTCGGAGCTGCGCCCGATCGCTCCGCGATCGACACCCTCCACCGGTCGCTCATCACGCGGCCCCGGGGGGTTGCCGCGCGGGGGCGGGGGAGGACCGGGACGGGGTGCGATCGTGCTCGCGCTCGTGCTGGCCTTGTTCGCCGTGATCTACCTGATCGGCGCGCTCAACAACGACGACGGGGACCCGGTCTCGACCCGGCCGGATTCGACGACGAGCACCGGGTCCACGCCGCGCAGCGCGCCGAAGCAGCCCTCCTCCGGGACAGCGCCCGTCGAGGAGGAGCCAAAGCCCGAGCGCAAGCTCGCCACGCTTCGCGTGCTGCCGACCGGCAACGTGAACGTCTGCCTGCGCGCTGAGGGGCAGGGGGCGCTCATCAACGGCGTCGACCTGCGCGAGGGCGAGACCCAGAAGACGTACCGGTCCTCACGGTTCACCCTGACCCTCGGCAACAACAACGCGCGGATCCGCTTCAACGGCAAGACGTTCCGCCCGCCCGCCTCCTCGACGCCGATCGGCTACACGTTCACGCCGTCCGGGATGCGGCGCCTGAAGGCTGACGAGCTGCCCACCTGCGGTTGATGAGCGCTCGCGCCGGGATCGTCGTGACGGGCACCGAGGTGCTCACCGGCCGGGTGGTCGACCGCAACGGCCCCTGGCTCGCCGAGCGGCTGCGCGAGCTCGGCATCGACATCGCCCACATCGCGGTGGTCGGCGACCGGGCCCGAGACCTCGTGGGGGCGCTCCGCTTCTTCTCGGGCGAGGGGATGGACCTGATCCTCACCTCGGGCGGACTGGGCCCGACCGCCGACGACCTCACCGCACCGGTGGTCGGGGACTTCCAGGGGCGCCCGTCGGCGCTCGACGAGGCGCTCTCCGAGCGGATCCGGCTGATCGTGGAGCCGCTGCTGGCCCGGTGGCCCGATCTCGATCCGGCCGCGATCGAAGCGGCCAACCGCAAGCAGGCGATGGTGCCCGAGGGCGCGACCGTGCTCGAGCCGGTCGGGACCGCGCCGGGGCTCGTCGTGCCTCCGCTCTCCGGGACCGCACCGACCGTCGTCGTGCTCCCCGGCCCCCCCGGCGAGCTGAAGCCGATGTGGGCGGCCGCGGTGGAGACCGCCGCGTTCCGCGCGGCGACCGGCGCGGCCGTCGAGTACAGCCAGCGGATGCTGCGGCTCTTCGGGATCCCGGAGTCGGAGATCGCCGAGACGCTGCGCGTGGCCGACGGCGAGGACGGCAGGATCAGCGCGCTCGAGATCACCACCTGCCTGCGCCGCGGCGAGGTCGAGGTCGTCACCCGCTACGAGCCCGCCGACCAGGCCGCCTACGACCACTTCGCGGCGACCGTCCGCGAGCGCCACGGGGGCATCCTCTTCTCCGACGACGGTCGCTCGGTCGACGAGCAGGTGGCCGACCTGCTGGGCGAGCGGGGACTGACGATCGCCGTCGCCGAGTCCTGCACCGGCGGGCTGCTCGGCGCCCGGCTGACCGAGCGCGCGGGCTCGAGCGAGTACATGGTCGGTGGGCTCGTCGTCTACGCGAACGCGGCCAAGATCGCCCTCGCAGGCGTGGATCCCGCACTCATCGAGCGAGTCGGCGCGGTCTCCGAGGAGGTCGCCGCAGGGCTGGCCGACGGGGTCCGCTCCGCGCTGGGAGCCGACGTCGGGGTCGGAATCACCGGGATCGCCGGCCCGGGCGGCGGCACCGAGGAGAAGCCCGTGGGCACCGTCTGCTTCTCGGTCGCCTTCGGCGAGGGCGAGCATCTCACGCGCACCGTGCACCTGCCGGGCTCGCGCTTCGACGTGCGCGACCGGTCGACCACCGTCGCGCTGCATCTGGTCCGCCGGGCGCTGTTGGGGCTCGGCGCACCACCGCTGTGAGCGTGCCGCGCTCGAGGAACGTCTCGCTGAGCGAGAGGAACCTCGAACGCCGTCCCTTCGTCAGCGCCCGGTGAGGCTCTTCGTGGCCATCGAGCCTCCGCCCGGCGTCCGTGCGGCGCTGGCGGACTGGGCCACCGCGGCGGTGGGCGACGACCCGGCGTTCCGGCTCGTGGAGCCGGCAGCGATGCACCTCACGCTCGCCTTTCTCGGCGAACGGCCCGAAGCGGACGTCGCACGGCTCGGCCCGGAGCTGGCCCGAGCCCTCGGCCGGTGCGAGCCCCCACGCGAGGCGCGGGTGTCGGCACCGCTGTGGCTCGCCCCCCGCCGCCCCCATGTGCTCACCGTCGCGGTCGACGACGTCTCGGGACGGCTCTCGGCGCTCCAGTCTGCGGTGGTGACGGCGTGTGTCCGGGCGATCGGGTGGGAGCCGGAGGGGCGCCCGTTCCACCCGCACGTGACGGTCGCGCGGGTGCGGCGGGACCGGCATGTCGCGCCGCGTGAGCTCGCACCGCTCCCGGAGGGGGCGCGCCAGCCCTGGCGGACCGGTGCGGGGGTCGCACTGCTGCGCTCCTCCCCGGGGCAGGGGGCGGCGCAGTACGAGGCGCTCTGGGGTGGCCCGGCCTGAGGCCTCCGCGACGCGTTCAGCCGCCGGTGAGGAGATCGTCGAGCCGGCCGCTGCGCTCGAGCGCGACGAGCTCGTCGCAGCCGCCCACGTGCGTCTCCCCGATGACGATCTGCGGGACGCTCGTGTGCTCCGCGCCGAAGCGCTCGGCGAGCGGCGTGCGGCCGCCAGGGAGGAAGCGCCAGATCGGGCGGCGCTCGAAGGCGACGCCTTTGCCCTTCAGCAGGGACTCGGCCCGCAGGCAGAACGGGCAGGTGCGGGAGGTGTAGATCACGACGGGAGCGGCCATGGCCACAGTCTGCCCGACTGAGCCGTGCCGGCCGGCCTGCGGGGTCGGTGCGGGTATGAGGGCACTTTTGTGACATCTCGGTGTGGAGTCGTGACAGGCCTCCCGCCTAGCGTGCCGGTTCCGTCCGACGCCCGGCTCATCATGGTCCAGGCGAACACCCGTTCCGTTCACGAAAGAGGCTTGAGGCAGATGGCGACGACCACGACAGACGAGAAGGCGGCCAAGGCCCGCGACGCCGCCCTGCAGGGCGCACTGACCCAGATCGAGCGCCAGTTCGGCAAGGGCTCGGTCATGCGGATGGGCGACCCCGGAGCTCGCGTCAAGGTCGACGCGATCCCGACCGGCGCACTGTCGCTCGACCTCGCCCTCGGCATCGGCGGCGTGCCCCGCGGGCGCATCGTCGAGGTCTTCGGCCCGGAGTCCTCCGGCAAGACCACGCTCATGTACCACGTGCTCGCCGAGGCCCAGAAGCTCGGAGGCGTCTGCGCGTTCATCGACGCCGAGCACGCCATGGACCCGCTCTACGCCGAGCGGATCGGCGTCGACATCGACGAGCTGCTCGTCTCCCAGCCCGACTACGGCGAGCAGGCGCTGGAGATCGCCGACATGCTGGTGCGGTCCTCCGCGGTCGACGTGATCGTCATCGACTCCGTCGCGGCGCTGACGCCCCGGGCCGAGCTCGAGGGGCAGATGGGCGACCAGACCGTCGGCCTCCAGGCGCGGATGATGAGCCAGGCGATGCGCAAGCTCGCCGGCAACCTGAACCGCACGCAGACGATGTGCATCTTCACGAACCAGATCCGCGAGAAGATCGGCGTGATGTTCGGCTCCCCGGAGACCCAGCCGGGTGGTCGCGCGCTCAAGTTCTACGCCTCCCAGCGGCTCGACATCCGTCGGATCGAGACCCTCAAGGAGGGCACCGAGGCGGTCGGGAACCGGGTGCGCGTGAAGGTCGTCAAGAACAAGGTGGCCCCGCCCTTCAAGCAGGCGGAGTTCGACATCGAGTTCGGCAAGGGCATCTCGACCGCCGGTTGCCTGATCGACCTCGGCATCGAGCACAACGTCGTGACGAAGTCGGGCTCGTTCTTCTCCTACAAGGAGGAGCGGCTCGGCCAGGGGCGCAACAACGCCAAGCACTTCCTCAACGAGCATCCGGAGATCGCCAAGGAGATCGAGAACAAGGTCTACGCGGCGCTCGGGATCGACCGCGACGCCCTCGGCTCCGGCGGCGCCCCCGACGACGGCGCTCCGGGCGTGCCGCCGGGCGTCGATCCGGCCACCGGAGAGATCTCCCCGGCCTGAGCGAGGTCCCGGAGCAGTGCGACACGAGGAGCGAGAGGAGTCGGGCACCGGCATCGAGGAGGGGCTGACCGACGAGTTCACGATGGGGGAGACGGCCGCCGAGGTCGTCGATCCCGAGCTGCGGCTCCAGCAGGCGCTCGACGTCGCCTACGCCTACCTGGCCAAGCGCGACCGGACGGTGCGCGAGGTGCGGCGGCGGCTCGAGGAGCGAGAAGTCGATCCGGTGAGCGTCGAGGAGGCGCTCGCCGAGCTGACGGACGCGGGGATGCTCGACGACTCCCGCTATGCCGCGCGCTTCGCCGAA
Organism: Solirubrobacterales bacterium; assembly: GCA_013695395.1. Taxonomy (GTDB): domain Bacteria; phylum Actinomycetota; class Thermoleophilia; order Solirubrobacterales; family Solirubrobacteraceae; genus Paraconexibacter. Next base: position 4,553 of record JACDAP010000019.1, on the reverse strand, counting down.
GACCGCCGTAACCTCGACTCCTGGGGCGCGTCCCGGATCGAGCGCCGCCTGGTCGCGGTCGGCGTGGCGAGCGAGCACATCGAGGCCGCGCTGCACATGCAGGAGGGTGAGGACGAGTTCGGTGCCGCGCTCGCTGCGCTGCGCCGGCGCTACGCGGATCCGCTTCCTGATCCGAGCGCACGGGAGCGCGCGCTCGGCTACCTCGTGCGCAAGGGCTACGCGATGGAGATCGCCTACGACGCGATCCGCGCCCACGCCCGCGAGGAGGACTGACCGCTCACGGCAGCGCCGGGCAGCGGTCACCCGACGAGCCGATCGCACCACCGGCAGCGCGTATCCTGGCCCGCGATGAAGCGCTTCCACGTCACGTGGTGCCCAGTCGTACTACACGAGGAGCCTTCCGGAGTGGGCCGTTTCGTCCGTCCCGTCGGCAACGCTCACGATGCCTGATGCCACCAGTCATCAGCAGATCAGCCGCTATGGCCAGGCCTGCTTCTACCGTCGCTCGTCGCCGCCCGCCTTCTGGTACGTTCGCCGGTGTGAGCCGCGTACTGACTCTTCTGTTCGTGCTGATGGTCACCGCCGCGGTGCACGCTCCCGGCGCCGATGCCGCGTCGTTCAAGCGCTGTGGCAGCTTCAGCTCCAGCGGCGTGAAAGCGACGTATCAGGCGAAGAACCTGTCGTGTCTCGCGGCGAAGAAGGTGCTTCGCAGCGCATCGACGACCCTCTGCTTCGACAACCAGATCCGTGGGTGGAAGAAGGTCTGGCGCACGCTTCCGAATGGCGGCCGCGCGCTGACTCTCACGCGCAGCGCGAAGGCCATCAAGACGAACGCCTGCTCGCCGAAGTAGCCAGGCCGAAGCGTTCTTGGCGTCTTCGGCGCACCGGTTCGTCCCTCTGCGCGCACGTCAGGCCGCGCCCCGGTCGCTCTACTCTCGTGCTGACTCATGGAACCCCGGTCATGAACAAGCGCTTCCACGTCACGACGTTCGGCTGCCAGATGAACGAGCACGACTCCGAGCGGATGAAGGGGATGCTCGAATCGATCGGCTACGCCGAGGTCGCCGAGCAGGCCGACGCGGATCTGATCCTCTTCAACACCTGCTCGATCCGGGAGAAGGCCGACTCGCGGTTCGTCGCCCACCTCGGCCATGCGAGCGCCGAGAAGAAGCGCCGCCCGGAAGTCCTGATCGGGGGCGGCGGCTGCTGGGCCCAGTCGGTCAAGGAGGAGGTCTTCTCCCAGTTCCCGTTCGTCGACGTCGCCTTCGGTCCCGGCCAGGTCCACAAGCTCGCCGAGTTCTTGACCTCCGAGTCGCTGAGCGCCCAGGGGTACTTCGAGTTCGAGGGCTTCGCCGGCGACCTCCCGGCCAAGCGCGCCCGCGAGGTCCAGGCCTGGGTGCAGATCTCGGTCGGCTGCAACATGAACTGCTCGTACTGCATCGTGCCGAGCACCCGCGGCCGCGAGGTCTCCCGCCCGTTCGAGGCGCTCGTCGCCGAATGCGAGCGGCTCGCCGCCGACGGCGTGCGCGAGATCACGCTGCTCGGCCAGAACGTGAACGCCTACGGGCGTGACCTCCGGGTGGGCGGGCGTCCGGTCGCCTTCTCGGAGCTGCTCCGGGCCGTCGACGCGATCGAGGGGATCGAGCGGGTCCGCTACACGAGCCCGCACCCGAAGGACATGCGCGAGGACGTGATCCGCGCCCACGCCGAGCTCCCGAGCCTCTGCGAGCACATTCACCTCCCGCTGCAGGCCGGCTCCTCCCGGATCCTCAAGGCGATGCGCCGCACGTACACGCGCGACCGGTTCCTCGACCGCGTCGCGCTCATCCGCGAGCACGTGCCCGACTGCGCGATCACCACCGACATCATCGTCGGCTTCCCGGGGGAGACCGAGGCCGACTTCGTGGAGACCCTGGAGGTCTGCGAGGAGGTCGGCTTCGACGGTGCCTTCACGTTCCTCTTCTCGCCCCGACGCGGCACCACCGCCGCCGAGCTGACCGAGGGCCTCGTGCCCCACGAGGAGAAGGTGGAGCGGATGCAGCGGCTGGTCGAGGTCGTGCAGCGGCGCGGGCACGAGCGCGCCCAGCGCTTCGTCGGGCGTGCGCTCGAGGTGCTCGTCGAGGGTCCCTCGAGGACCGATCCGACACGGCTGCGCGGGCGCTCGCGCCACGGCAAGACCGTGAACTTCACCGGTCTCGCTGCACCGGGCGAGCTCGTCGAGGTCGAGATCCTCTCTGCGACGTCGCAGACGCTGAGGGGCGAGGAGTCGCTCGTCGCCCGCGCGCTCGCCTGATCGGCCGCGTCAGGTCGCTGGTGGCCCGAGCGGCGGCCCGAGGACGGTCATGCCGACCGCGGCGCCGAGCCGCGCGAAGTCCTCGCCACGAACCTCGTCAGCCTCGGCGATGGCGTCGAAGAACGGTTCTATCCCGGCCGGAGTGAAGAGCACAAGGAGCGTTGCCGGCGCCTCGTCGTCATTACGGAAGGCATGCGGCACGCCGCGCGGGACCCACACGAAGCTGCCGGCCTCGGCGCTCGCGAGCTCCTCGCCGATCTGGAAGCGAACGGCACCGGACACGACCCACCACGCCTCGTCCTGCGCGTCGTGGGCGTGCAGCGGCGGGCCCGTCCCGGGCGGGATGACGTTCTCGAGCGCTGTCAGCGCGCCGTCGGTCTGCTCGCCACGGACCTTGAAGAGCAGCGGCCCGCCGACGGGGCCTCGCAGCGCCATCCCTTGTCCGGGGCCGACGACGACGGCTTGCGTTGCGGGCATGGGCGCACCCTACGCCGACGTCCGTCCGGCTGTCATGCGAACATGTGTTCGTGCGATGGGACAGCCTGAAGATCGACGCCGAGGCGGCCGTGGGGGAGACGCAGCCGCTGCCGGGCTACCGCGACGCGGCGGTGGTCCGCCGCTTCGATGCTCCCGACGCTCTGGACACCCGGTTCTACGAGGTACGGGCGAAGTCGGCGCTCAATCGGGTCCCCGCGGCCTCGCGGATGCCGTTCCGCTGGACGGTGAACCCGTACCGAGGATGCACCCATGCTTGCACCTACTGCTTCGCTCGACCGACGCACACCTACCTCGGCTGGGACGCAGGGCGCGACTTCGAGCGCGAGATCGTCGTCAAGGTCAACGCACCGGAGGTGCTCGCGGCCGAGCTGCAGAAGCCGAGCTGGGCGCGGGAGCACGTCGCCCTCGGGACGAACACGGATCCCTACCAGTGGGTGGAGTCCAAGTACCGGCTGATGCCCGGGATCTGGGCAGCGCTTCGCGACGCGCGTACGCCCGCGTCGGTCCTGACGAAGTCGCCGCTGCTGCTCCGTGACCTCGAGGTGATGCGAGAGCTCGCGTCCGTCGCGCCGTTCTCCGCGAACCTGTCCATCCCGACGCTCGATCGCGCGGCCTGGCGGGCGACCGAGCCGCACACCCCGAGCCCCCGTGCGCGGCTCGAGGCGGTGGCCGAGCTCAACCGGAACGGGATCCCGACGGGGATTCTGATCGCCCCGCTCATGCCGGGGATCAACGACGATCCGCGACAGGTCGACGCGCTGCTGACCGCCGCGGCCGAGGCAGGTGCGACCGGGATCGGCGGCACCGCACTCCACCTCCGAGGGGACGTCCGCGGGGTCTTCATGGATTGGCTCCGCTCGCAGCGGCCCGATCTGGTGGCGCTCTACGAGGAGCTCTACGCCGGTGGCGCGTACGCACCCCCGGCCGAGCGCAAGCGACTGTCCGAGCTCCTGCGACGAAGCGGAGCGCCCCGCGCCGCACCGTTCACACGTGACCCCTCGTGCGGGCCCGCGTCGCGGTCCGAGGCGCAGCGGGGAGTCGTGGGCGGTGCGGGCGCGGCGGGGACAGGTCGCCCGTGCACTCCGGCGGTGCAGAAGGCCCTGTTCTGACGCCGTCCGCATGAACACTGGTCGAATGCCCCTCGCGCGACACTCGCGGTCCCGTCAGCGTCGCGCGGGACCATGAGGCACCAGCTTGGGTAGACCGCTGCGCCGGTACGTGGTTGCCGCGGAGCACCCCGACCCCGGTTGAACCGCGACAGATGTCGGCGTCGCCGAACGCGCCGCTGCTTCCGATACCCCAGTCAACGCCCGCAACGGCGCCGCCGTGGGCGGCTACCGGGCGTCGGCCAAGTGCTCGAGCAGGACAGCGCCGGGCTCTTAAACTCACATCGTCAGGGGTGGAACTGGAGGCCGAATCGGCGTAGGTTGCGTCCATGCGACAGCTCCGTGGTGTTCCCGGGTGCGTGCGACGCACCCGCGTCGTCGTCGTCGGCCTCACCGCGATGACGCTCTCCGGGGCTGCGGCAGCCCCGTCGTCGGCCGTCCCGAAGAGTTTCATCGGCCCGGGCAACGGCGCCTGGAGTACGGCTGCCAACTGGAGCCCCGTCGGTGTGCCGAGCGCCGATGACGACGTGACGCTGCCGGGCGGGAGCCAGGTGATCGTCCCCGTCGCGTCGGTCGCGAACTCGTTGAAGCTCGGGTCGAGCGCGATCTCCCCCGCGAACCTGAGCATCGCGGGCCCGGGGGCGAGCCTCACCGTC
>JACDAP010000004.1 GCA_013695395.1 Solirubrobacterales bacterium | reverse complement strand
AGGTCGCGCAGCGAGCACTCGCGCCCGCCGTACGGCGGCTCGTACGGCTCGTTGATGCTCGTCGCCCCGGCGGCCAGGGCGCGGGCGTGCATCGCGTCGACCGCGGCGACATCGTCGAGCACCCAGTAGCTGCCCGTCGCGCCCGGGGCGGTGTCGAACTCGTTGCGCTTCGCCGTGCCGGCCATCACCCAGCCGTCGCCGAGCCGGAGCTCCGCGTGGCCGACCTCGTCGCCCTCCCCGATGATGAGGACGAGCTCGAAGCCGAAGGCCTCGACCCACTGGTCGAGGACGGTGCGGGAGGAGACGCGGAACGCGGGGGTCACGGTGATGGGCATGGCGCAACCGTACGCCCGGCGCACCGGCTCGTCTTGCACCGATGTGACCGGCGGCCAGTCAGCCGTCGGCGCGCAGCCCGCCCGGCGTTGTCGCGCCGAAGCGGCGGACCTCCCGGGTGAGATGCGCCTGGTCGGCGTAGCCGCACCCCGCGGCGACTTCGCCGGGAGCGGCACCCGCACGCAGGCGCGTTACGGCCTCGCCGAAGCGCACGAGCTGCGCGTAGCGCTTCGGCGTCACGCCGACGCCGGCCGCGAACCGCGTGGCGAGATGTCGGCGGGAGCAGCCGAGCTCGCGCTGTAGCTCGCCGATCCGGAGGCGTCCGCCCGTTGCGTCAAGTCGGCGCAGCGCCCAGCCCACATCGGGGGAGACGAGCGCGCGTGAAGCTGCGACGCGTGCGCGGAGCCACCGCTCGGTCTCCGCGAACCGCCCGCCCCAGTGCGCGCAGGCGGCGAGCCGCTCCCCGAGCCGCTCCGCCTCGGCCCCGAGCAGCGCGTCGAAGGCCACCACTTCGTCGGTGATCTCCACGGGCGGGAGTCCGAGCACGGCGACGGTGCCGAGCGGCGTGAGCACGAACTCCACGAGCTCGTAGGCGCCCCGGTGGGCGGAGACCGCCGGGCCGAGCGTGAGCCCGCCCGCGAACGAGCGGTGCCCGACGAGCGGCGTGCCGTCGCGAACCCCGATCTCCCAGCGTTCGGTCAGCTCGACGATGACCGCGGTTCCCGCGACCGGCAGCTCGAGCTGGCGCGCCGGAGCGCCTCCCCGCAACCGCGCACCTTGGAGCGAACGGACGTACGGCACCAGGTCGGGGGGAACCGATGCGCTCGCGAAGGAGATCTCCGGGTTCACCAGGCCACTGCGACGGCGTAGCTCCGGAGGTCGGCGTCCCGCGTGATGAGCACCCGAGAGGAGAGCTGCGCCTGCGCGACCAGCATGCGATCGAACGGGTCGCGATGGTGGCGCGGAAGACCTGCTGCGTGTGTGGCTTCGGTCGCGGTCACCGGGATGACCGGAATGCCGGCCGCGTGTGCTGAAGCTTCGACCGGCGGAACGCGCAACCGGCCCGCCGCACGCTTGATCTCCGCCTCCCACACGGAAGCGGTGCTCAGCACGATGTCGTCGGACGCGTCGATGATCATCCGCGCGCTCTGCGGCAGCCGGTCGTCACCGAGGGTGAGCCAGAGGAACGCATGGGTGTCGAGGAGCAGCTTCACCGGCGCGCGTCCTCGTCGCGCGGGATACCGAAGAGATCACCCATGGCGTTCGCTTCTTCTTCGTCGTACTCCCAGTCACCGGCGTCCGAGATCTCGTCCGCGAGGATCCCGAACAGGGAGCGCTTCGGCGCTGGAGCGACGGATTCGATCGGCACGATCCGCGCGACCGGGTGGCCGCCGCGCGTCACCGTCACCTCGTCGCCCGCCTCCACCCCGCGGAGGAGCTCGGAGAGCCGCGTCTTCGCCTCGTGCACACCGACCTCGGTCATACGTCGAGGCTACCGTAGGTTAGTCGGCCGACCAAGCAAGCTGGTCGGCCGGTCACTCAGCTCCTGGTGAGCTTCTTGTACGTGATCCGGTGCGGGCGGTCGACGTCGATGCCGAGGTTGTTCCGGCGGTACTCCTCGTAGGCCTCGAAGTTCCCCTCGAACCAGGTCACCTGCGAGTCGCCCTCGAAGGCGAGCACGTGGGTGGCGATGCGGTCGAGGAACCAGCGATCGTGCGAGATGACCACCGCGCAACCGGGAAACTCGAGCAGCGCGTTCTCCAGGGCGCGGAGCGTCTCGACGTCGAGGTCGTTGGTCGGCTCGTCGAGGAGCAGCACGTTGCCGCCGGTCCGCAGGAGCTTCGCGAGGTGCACGCGGTTGCGCTCACCGCCGGAGAGCTTGCCGACCTTCTTCTGCTGGTCGGTCTTCTTGAAGTTGAACCCGCTCACGTACTGGCGCGAGTTGATCTCCCGCTTGCCGACCTTGATCAGGTCGAGGCCGTCGGAGATCTCCTCCCACACGGTCTTGTCCGGATCGAGCGAGTCGCGCGACTGGTCGACGTAAGCGAGCTTGACCGTGTCGCCGAGGGTGAGCGTGCCGGCGTCGGCCTGCTCCTGCCCGGCGATCATCTTGAAGAGCGTCGACTTGCCCGCGCCGTTGGCGCCGACGATGCCGACGATGCCCGCCGGCGGCAGGCTGAACTCGAGCTCCTCGAAGAGCAGCTTGTCGCCGAAGCCCTTGGCGAGCCCCTTGGCGTCGATGACCGTGTCGCCGAGCCGCGGCCCCGGCGGGATCTGGATCGTGACCTCGTCGAGGCGGACGTTGTCGGCCTCGTTGACGAGCTCGTCGTAGCGGGCCAGACGCGCCTTCGACTTGGTCCGGCGGCCCTTCGGGTTCATGCGCACCCATTCGAGCTCGGCCGAGATCTGGCGCTGGCGCGACTTGTCCTGGCGGTCCTCCTGCTTGAGTCGCTTCTCCTTGGCCTCGAGCCAGTGGGAGTAGTTGCCCTCGTACGGGATCCCCTTGCCGCGGTCGAGCTCGAGGATCCAGCCGGCGACGTTGTCGAGGAAGTACCGGTCGTGGGTCACGGCCACGACCGCGCCCTTGTAGTCGGCGAGGTAGCGCTCGAGCCAGGCGACGGAGTCGGCGTCGAGGTGGTTGGTCGGCTCGTCGAGGAGCAGCAGGTCGGGGGCGCGCAGCAGCAGGCGGCAGAGCGCGACGCGGCGCTTCTCGCCACCGGAGAGCGGCGCGATCTCGGCGTCGGCCGGCGGCAGGCGCAGCGCGTCCATCGCGTACTCGAGCTGGGTGTCGAGGTTCCACGCGTCGGCCGCGTCGATCTTCGCCTGGAGCGCCGCGAACTCGTCGGCGGTCTCCTCGGAGTAGTTGGCCGCCAGGTCGTTGAACTTGTCGAGCAGCGCCTTGGTCTCCGCCACGCCGTCCTGCACGTTGCCGAGGACGTTCTTGGACTCGTCGAGCCCGGGCTCCTGCTGGAGCATGCCGACGGTCGCGTTCGGTCCGAGCTGGGCCTCGCCGCGGTAGTCCTCGTCGAGCCCGGCCATGATCTTCAAGAGCGAGGACTTGCCCGCGCCGTTGTAGCCGAGCACGCCGATCTTGGCGCCGAGGTAGAAGGAGAGCGTGACCTCGTCGAGCACCGTCTTGTCCGGCGGGTAGCGCTTGGTCAGCTTGTGCATCGTGTAGACGTACGAGGAGCTCATCGGCACGCAGTCTAGGGCGGCTGGACGGCTCCGACGGGCGCTTCGCGGGTGCTCCCCGCTGGCCGGCGGGTGCGCTCCGTCCCCCTGCGGTCGGTCATCGGCTTGACAGAGCCGCCTGTTGCGAGAACCCTGTCAGAATGTCCATCAAGCGAGCCATCTGCGCTGTTGCCTCCATCGGTGCCCTGCTCGCGGTCGCAGGAGCCGCCCCGGCTGCGGCGGCGAGCGTGGCCTACGTCGACCAGGGGTCGGTGATCCTGTCGTCGCTCGACGGCGCGCAGAAGGTCGTGCTCGCCGGCCCCGTGACCAACGCCGCGGGGGAGACCGAGCCCTACCTCGCCGTCGCCCAGGCCGACAACGGCCGCATCCTCGCGGTCCGGAACTTCCCGGGGCGCATCTCGCGCTTCAGCTCCTACCGCGTCTGGGAGCCCGACGGGAGCTCCACGGTGCAGGGTCCGCTGACCGCGCCGAGCGGGTTCACGATCTACGTCTACCCGCTGAGCCTCGACCTGACGGCCGACGGGACGTTCGTGACCTACGGCTTCTCGAACAGCTCGGGCTGCTGCCCGATCCAGCTCCGTGAAGGCACCTACGCGCGCTCCGCCGACGGGAACAGCCTCGATCCGATCGAGCTTTCCGGCCACACGTGGCCGACGACGTTCGGCCGGCGCCTGATCACCGCCTCGGGCTCGACGATCGAGGTCCAGAACGCGGACGCTGCGCCGTTCGGCACCGCCTTCACGCCCTGGCTGGACCTGTCCGGACTCATGCTCGACCTCTCCCGCACCGACGTGGCCGCCAACGGGAAGCTCGCCGCCTTCGAGGTCACCCGCCGCGACAGCGGCAGCCAGACGGTGGGGAAGATCGGCGTCGTCGGCATCGAGTCGCCCGGCGGCGCCCTGACGGGCACGCCGGACTGCTTCCTTCCCGCGACCGGGCTCGCCGGTGAGGCCTCGCTCTCCCAGGACGCCACCCGCATCGCGTGGCGCGACCAGGACGGCCTGAAGGTGGCGGGAAGCCCCGTCACCATCGCTGACCCGTGCGCCCTCACCAGTCCACCCGTGGTGCTCTCAGCGACTGGGAGGCACCCCTCCATCGGGGGCGCCGACATCGCCCGGTTCCTTCCGCCCGCGCCGCCTGCGCCGCCC
>JACDAP010000625.1 GCA_013695395.1 Solirubrobacterales bacterium | reverse complement strand
GACGTGGCCAGGGCGAACGATGTCGGCGGCCGCGTGGGCCGGATCGGCAGCCACCGCGATGGTCCGGGCCCGATCCGCCGCGGAGATGCCGGTGGTGACGCCCTCGCGTGCCTCGATCGAGGAAGTGAAGGCCAGCTCGTGCTGGGCGGCGCCGCGGCGTGGTAGGAGCGGGAGCTCGAGCTCATCGCACCGTTCGGGCGTCATCGCCAGGCTGATGAAGCCGCGCCCGTGGTGGGCCATGAAGTTGACCACCTCGGAGGAGGCGGCCTCGGCGGCGACCACGAGATCTCCGGCGCCCTCCCGGCCCTCCTCGTCGATGACGACGACGATCCGGCCGGCCGCGATCTGCGCGATCGCCTCCTCCGCCTGCACGAGCTCCTGTGGCATCTCTCTCCTCGACTGTGGGTGGGTTCTCGCCAGCCTGAGCGTGACGGCCGCCGCCACCGCCCCCGCGCACCCGGCACGGGCGCGTTGGAGCTGTCTACAAGGGGCGCCTCAGGCGGCGAGCTCGGTGAAGGCGCGCGCGTCGGCGAGCAGCCGCGGGACGTCGTGCTCGAGCTCGCGGGCATAGTCGGTGTCGAGGGCTCCATTGGTGAAGTGAAGATGGGCGCCCTCGACGATCGCCGCGAGCTTCCAGAGCGCAAGCGCCATGTAGTACGGCAGGTGCTCGAGGGAGCGTCCGCTGCGCTGCTCGTAGCGCCGGGCGAGCTCGTCGCGCGTGGGCGCCCCGGGGGCGCGGCTGAAGCCCTGGATGCGCGGCATCGCGTAGGGCTCGCACCGCTCCTGGCCCCACAGGGCGAGCAGGAGCCCGACGTCGAGCAGCGGGTCGCCGATGGTTGACATCTCCCAGTCGATGACGGCGAGCAGCCGCACCGGCTCTTCCGGGCTGAAGAGGCAGTTGTCGACGTGGAAGTCACCGTGCAGGATCCCCGGCTCCGAACGTGCGGGGCGGTGGCCCTCGAGCCAGGTCGCGACCCGTTCGAAGTCCGGGAGCTCACGGTGGCGGCAGGCCTCGAACTGGCGGCGCCAGCGCGACACCTGGCGCTCGAGGAAGCCGGCGGGACGCCCGAAGTCGGCGAGCCCCAGCTCGCGCCACGGCAGGGCGTGCAGGTCGGCGAGCGCGTCGATCGTGGCCTCGGCCACGGCGCGGCTCGCGTCGGGTCCGTAGGCGTCCGGGAGGGCAGCGGTGAGGGACACGCCGCGCAGGTGCTCCATCAGCAGCCCGGGCGGGCCTCCGGGCGTGGGCTCCCGGGAGACGGCGATCGGCCGCGGGACCGGGACGTGGGTGTCGGCGAGCGCCATCAGCACGCGGTACTCCCGCTGGACGCTGTGGGCGCTCGCGTCGATCGTCGCCGCCGGAGGCCGGCGCAGCACCCGCAGCGCGGAGGGGCTCTGGATCAGGAGCGTCTCGTTGGAGTTGCCACCCGCCAACGGACGCACCTCGAAGGGTCCTTCGTCCTCGGTCGCTTCTCGCAGCCAGGGGGCGAGGGCGTCGGCGATCGACGAGTCGACTGGTGGTGCTGCGCTCCCGTCCATCGCCGGATCCTCACTCGCCGCCGGAACGCTGTACAGGCGCCCGGCCCGGCGGGTTGTCGGCCCCTCCAACCCGGGGGCTGCTCGCCTAGGGTGCGGGGCGGGGCCCGCCGTAGCGTGCAGCCCATGGCCTGGGACTTCGAGACCGACCCCGAGTTCGAGCGCGAGCTCGCCTGGATGCGTGGCTTCGTGCGCGAGGAGATCCTGCCGCTCGAAACGCTGCACCTCGATCACGAGACGTTCGCCCGCATCGCGGCGCCGCTGAAGGAGCAGGTCAAGGAGCGCGGCCTGTGGGCCGCCCATCTCGGTCCCGAGCTCGGCGGCCCGGGGTACGGCCAGGTCAAGCTGGGCCTCATGCACGAGATCCTCGGCGGGTGCGAGTACGCGCCCGCGATCTTCGGCAACCAGGCCCCGGACTCGGGGAACTCCGAGCTCATCGCGATCGCCGCCACGCCCGAGCAGCGCACGCGCTGGCTCGAGCCGCTGCTCGCGGGCGAGATCTTCAGCGCCTTCGTGATGACCGAGCAGGGCACCGGCGCCGACCCCACGCAGTTCACCTGCTCGGCCCGGCTGGAGGGCGAGGAGTGGGTCATCAACGGGACCAAGTGGTACATCTCGAACGCCGACCGGGCCGACGTCCACGTGCTCATGGCGGTCACCGACCCAGACGCCCACCGGCACCACCGCACCTCGATGCTGCTCGTGCCGGCCGACGCCCCGGGGATCGAGCTGCGGCGGATCGGGTCGATGAACGACCCCGAGGATGTCCCGTCGATGCACACGCAGGCGGAGATCACCTACACCGACGTGCGGATTCCCGCGGAAAACCTCCTCGGCGAGCGCGGCGAGGCCTTCTCGCTCGCGCAGAAGCGCCTCGGCCCCGGTCGCATCCACCACTGCATGCGCTGGATCGGCGTCTGCCGCCGGGCCTTCGACGCGCTCTGCGAGCGGGCCGTGAGCAAGTCGCTGCACGGCAGTCGGCTGGGCGACAAGCAGACCGTGCAGAACTGGATAGCCGACAGCCTGGCCGACATCGAGGCCGCCCGGCTGCTGACCCTCCACGCCGCCTGGAAGATCGACCGGGTCGGGGCCGAGAACGCCCGGCGCGAGATCGCGATGATCAAGTACCACGGTGCGCCGATCATGCACGACGTGCTCGACCGGGCCATCCAGCTGCACGGCTCGCTGGGCTACTCGACCGACATGCCGCTCGAGCAGATGTACCGCTTCGCGCGCGCCGCCCGCATCTATGACGGCCCCGACGAGGTCCACCGCCAGAGCGTCGCGCGCCAGATCCTGCGCGGCTACGAGGCGCCGGCCGACGGCGTGCCCACCGAGCACCTGCCCACCCGCCGCGACGCGGCCCGCGAGCGCTTCGCCGACCTGCTCGAGGCGGTGACGTCCATCGACTAGGCCAGCGGTCGTCGTCGCCATGATCGCCCTGCCCGCCGTCGTCGTGGGCGGGCTCGTGCTCGCGCTCGGCGCGGGCGGGAGCGCCGAGCAGAGC
>JACDAP010000604.1 GCA_013695395.1 Solirubrobacterales bacterium | reverse complement strand
TCGCTCATCACGTTGCGGTGATACCACGGCGGGCGGAACGTGTCTTCGGTGACGAGCCAGCGGTCAGGGAAGATGACGAAGTCGCAGTTCGCGACGCCCGCTTCGCTCGAAGGTGATGTCAGAACGGTGAAGATGGACGGGTCGGGATGATCGAACGAGACAGAACCGATCGTGTTGAACCGCCGCAGATCGTATTTATACGGCGCGTAGTTGCCATGCCACGCGACAACATCGAGCGGTGAATGATCGATCTCGCAAGACCAGAGATTGCCCCCGAATTTAGCGACCTGCTCCATCTTGCCATCGCGGTCTTCGTACGACGCGACGGGCGTTTCGAAATCACGAGGGTTCGCTAGTCCGTTCGCGCCGATCGGACCGAGATCCGGGAGACGAAACTGCTGGCCATAGTTTTCGCAGATGTAACCGCGCGCCGATTTTAGATTTTGAATTTTGGATTTTGGATTGCCTTCTGACTCCGCATTCCGCGTTCCGCCTTCCGCGTTCGAGACGACACCGTCCCTACCGGTCGGGTTCCCCCCGCCTTCCGCGATCTCGACCCTAAACTTCAATCCTCGCGGAATGCAACAAACCTCACCCGGACTCACCTCGATCACACCGAGCTCCGTGTATATAGTTAGTCCGCCCATCTCCGGGACGATCAACATCTCGCCATCGGCGTTGTAGAAGAAGCGCTCGGTCATCGACGTGTTGCACGCGTAGACATGTACCGCCATTCCGGTCTGGGAAAAGCTGTCGCCATTTCCTGCGATCGTCGTCATGCCGTCGATAAAATCCGACGGCTCGGTCGGCAGCGGGATGGGGTCCCAACGAAGTTGGTTCGGCGTTGTGACTACTTCATCAAACGGCGACGATCTGAAGAGTATGCTTTCAATCTGGCGGAAGGGTTTGTGAAGAACGCTCGGACGGATGCGGTAGGTCCAAGTGCGTTTGTTGTGCGCACGAGGTGCGGTGAAAGCCGTCCCGGAAAACTGCTCCGCGTATAAATCCAGTGGAGCCTTTTGAGGTGAATTCCTCCCGACCGGCAGAGCACCTTCGACCGCCTCGGTCGCAAATTCGTTTCCGAAACCGGTTTGGTATTTGAGAGCCATAAGAATATTAGCCGCGGATCAACGCCGATGACGCGGATCGAATCAGATCCCTGCAATCCGCGCAAATCCGCGGCCAGTATACCGTAGTCGCATTCGAGCCGTAACTCTCGGTAGCCCCACGATGGTGGATCGTAGTGCCTAGGGCGCAGTTTCCATGCGCATTCTGCAGATGTCGAGTCCCGGACCAAAACCGTCCGGCGTATGGGAGACGAGCCGAAAACCCAACTTTTCGTAGAAGCCCTGTGTGTGCTGCGACGTGCTGATCACCAGTGGGAGGTCGGTAAACTTCTCCCGAGCCTTCCCAATGCGAAATGCCGTAAGCTCGCGCCCGAGTCCGGTGCCGAGATAGTCCGCGTGGATCATTCCCCAACAGAGTGAAACGGTTTCGTCTTCGTTGAGCGCGATGCCCCCGGCGCCGATAACTTCCCCGCCGATCTCGGCGACGAAATATTCTTCGAGCCGCTCACCGGCCAGGAAATCGCGGAGGCCGGGCTCTTCAATGGGTCCAAAATATTTTGGAATGTTCGAGCGGAAGATAGAGACTACGGCATCGAGGTCGTCGGCGGTGTAAGGTCGTAAATTCATCGGTAAGCCAAGATTTTCTCGCCACGATGGGCGGCGTAGCCGCATTCTGTTTTGGGTTTGCGAACGGAAAAGCCTAGCTTTTCCGCACACCGAATGGGCCTAGCCCGGGGAAACCAAGACTTCACGCCGTCGGCGCTACAGATTTCCTAGCCCGGGGAAAACCAAGACCTCTCGGCGTCAGCGCTACAGATTTCCTAGGCCGGGAAAAAACCCAAGCCTCGCGCCGCCGTTACAGATTCCCGCGTCTCCGTTGCTCTTCCTCGATCGAAACAAACAGAGCCTTAAAGTTTCCCTTGCCGAAACCCTTGCAACCTTTGCGTTGAAGAATTTCGAAGAACACGGTCGGGCGATCTTCGACCGGTTTAGTGAAGATCTGCAGC
>JACDAP010000565.1 GCA_013695395.1 Solirubrobacterales bacterium | reverse complement strand
GCTTCGTCCGTATCTGGCTGCCGGTCGTAGTGACGCTGGCGGGCATCGTGGTGATGGTCGCCGGGGGCTTCGACGACGTGGCCCTGGAGGGCGGCGCCGGGATCATCGGCGCCGGGCTCTCGATCTGGCTGCTGAACGTGATCTTCCGCTTCGGGCTGCACGACGATCTGGAGCGGGACGCCGAGGACGCGGCGCGGGACTTCTATTCCGAGCACGGCCGCTGGCCGGACGAGCCGCCCCCGGCCCCGAAGCCGGCCGACCCCTCCGCTCCGCCCGCGCAGGCCGAACCGAAGCCACGGCCACCCGGTCCGTCGACCCGTCGGCCGACAGGCGACCGTTCGCGGTTCCCGCCGCGGCGCCCTGGGTGAGAGCGCTCTCGAGCTTCCTCTCGCTCAGCGAAAGGAAGCTCGAACGCTGCGCCCCGCCCCGGCGCTCCGCTACCGGATCAGCACCGGGGTGCCGATCGACACGCGCTTGTAGAGCGCGATGACGTCGGAGACGTGCATCCGCAGGCAGCCGTGCGAGGCGGCGGTGCCGATCGAGCCGTCGTCACCGGTGCCGTGGAAGCCGATGCCGCCCACGATCCCCATCCAGCGCGCCTTCAGGGGGTTGGCCGCCGAGCCGCCCGCGACGGTTGTGCCCTGGAGCTCGCCGGCCCACGGAGAGTTCGGGACCGACCAGACGGGGTTGACCTGCTTGGACTGGATGGAGAAGAGCCCCTCGGGGGTCGGGTAGGCGGGCTGCCCGATCGCCACGCCGTAGCTGCGGTTGAACTTGAGGCCCTTGAAGAGGCGAACCTTCCGCTCGCGCTTGGAGACGGTGAGGATCGTCCGGTTGGCCGCCTTGAGCCGGTTCGTGTTGACCCTCGGGTACGCCTTTGAGAGCCGCTTGTGCAGGGTGCGACTCGCGGTCGGGTCCTCGAGCGCCTCGGTGACGACGCGGGCGGCGGAGGGCTGATCGAGCCGGCGGCCGAGCTTGGAGCGGCGCACCTTCATCTTGCGCAGCGTGATCTTCAGCGTCGCGCTGCGCGGCGCCCGGTAGACCTTGCGGGCGATCCCGCGGACGAACGACCGGACGGCGGCGTCGGAGTGCTGGGTGACGAGCGGCACCTCGCCGGCCTTGCCGCGCTCGAGCGCCGCCTCGGCGGTCTTCGTGCCGTTGACCTTCAGGCGCGCGCGCTGAGCGCTCAGCGTGTACGGCTTGCCGGCGACGCCGAGCACGAACGGCGTGGCCATGAGGCCTGGCGTGGCCGTGTCCTTCACCTTTCGCGCGGCCTGCAGCACGGTGAGCCCGCCGACGTCGATGCCACCGGCGGTGACCCCCGCCGTGATGCGTTCGGGCGGAGCCGGCGTGGCGGCGAGGGCCGGGGAGGCCACGACGGCGGCCAAGGCAGGCAGGAGCAGGAGCGAGCGGACGCGCATGCCAGGAAGGTAGCTCGCAATCCGCCGCTTCGCAGCCGGTTGCCCGCCTCCTGCAACCATCCGCCCACCCGGTGTCGACCCGCGGGGGATCGGGCGGGCCTGGCGTTTGAGCACGACGGGGCGCACCGGGCGTCGGAGGTCGGTTCATCCCGAATCGTCCTGTGGCCTCGGGGTCTGGGTGGGCGTGCGCTGCGCCACCTTCGAGATCGAGGCGGCGAACGCCACCCAGCCCTCGAAGGGCACGGGGACGCCACCGGTGTCGAAGATGGTGCCCCGCACGGGCTCCTCGAGCGAGTCGAACTCGCAGCGGACCGGCAGGGCGTCGGGCTTGGGCATGGACCGCATACTGCGCCTTGATGAGCACCGTGTCGTGAGGGACCCACCCCCTCTCCTGCCCCTGGGGGCTACGACTTCAGAGCGCGCCGGCGAGCTCGCGCCGGGAGTGGACGCCGAGCTTGGCGTAGACGCGCGTGAGGTGGTTCTCGACGGTCTTCGGGGTGACGAACAGCTCCTCGGCGATCTCCCGGTTCGCGCCTCCGCCGGCCGCGAGCTCGGCGACCCGGCGCTCGCTCGCGGTGAGCTCGTCGAAGCGCATCCGCTGTGGCGGTGCGCCGGCGATCTCGAGCTCGACGGCCATCGCCCGGCCCGCGCCGCGCATCCCGCAGGCG
>JACDAP010000563.1 GCA_013695395.1 Solirubrobacterales bacterium | reverse complement strand
GCATAGATCGATCTGGGAACACGCCGATCCGGGACGCTCGCGAACGACCGCCTGCGCGTTCAGCCCGCCCCCAGCCGCCAGCCCGGCGCCGGCGGGAGCTCCAGCGCGGCGTCCGGGCCCCAGGAGCCCTGCGCGTAGGCCTCAGGCGTCGGCGGCGCCTCGAGCACAGGCGCGGCGACCTCCCACAGGCGCTCGACCTCGTCGGCCCGGGTGAAGAGCGTGTGGTCGCCGAGCATGACGTCGTGGAGCAGGCGCTCGTAGGCCTCCAAGCGCTCTTCGCCGTTGTCCGGCTCGCCGAAGGAGAGCTCCATCGCGGCGGGCTCCAGCGCGAGGTCGGGGCCCGCCGTCTTGGCCAGCAGCTCGAGCCGCACCCGAGGGGGGTCGGTGAGCTCGAGGACGAGCTGGTTCGGCCGGGCACCGTCACCGACGCCGTCCTCGAGACCGAACATCCGCAGCGGCGGCTCGCGAAAGGTGATCGTGATGACGCGGGTGGCGGAGGCCATCGCCTTGCCCGTGCGCAGGAGGAACGGGACACCCTGCCAGCGCCAGGTGTCCACCCAGGCCTCGACGGCCGCAAAGCTCTCCGTCGAGGAGTCGGCCGCGACGTCCTCCTCGTCCCGGTAGCCCTCGAACTGGCCGTAGACCACGCGCGCCGGGTCGAACGGGCGGAGCGCCTCGAAGAGCTTGGCCTTCTCGTCGCGGAGCGCGCCCGCGTCCATCCGCACCGGCGGCTCCATGGCGACGAAGCCGAGCAGCTGGCAGAGGTGCGTGACGACCATGTCCCGGAACGCGCCGGTCTCCTCGTAGAAGCTGCCGCGACCCTCGAGGCCGAGCTCCTCCGGCACGTCGATCTGGACCGAGGCGATGTGGTCCCGGTTCCAGCTGGGCTCGAAGAGGCCGTTCGCGAAGCGGAGGGCGAGCACGTTCTGCGCGGCCTCCTTGCCGAGGAAGTGGTCGATGCGGAAGATCCGGTCCTCCTCGACGACCTCGTGCAGGGCGGCGTTGAGCGCGCGGGCGCTCTCCCTGTCGTGGCCGAAGGGCTTCTCCAGGACCAGGCGCGCACGCTCGGCCAGGCCGCTCTCGCCGATCTGCGCGACCATCGGCTCCATCGCGGCGGGCGGAACGCTGAGGTAGAGCAGGCGCTCCACGTCTCCACCGAGCTCATCCTCGGCGGCGCGGACGGCCTCCTCAAGGTCGGAGGCGCCGTCGGCCGAGGAGGAGACGAAGGAGAGCGTGGCGGCGAATGCCTTCCAGGCCTTCTCGTCGAGATCGTCGGGACCGTGCTCCTCGAGCGCCTCGCGGACCTGCTGCAGGAACGCCTCGTGGCTCTCGGGCTCGTGCCGGCCCGAGCCGATGATGCGGAACTCCTCGGGCATGAGCCCGACCCCGGCCAGCCGGAAGAGACCGGGGAAGAGCTTGCGCGCAGCGAGATCGCCGCGGGCCCCGAAGAGCACGATGACATGGGGTTCGGGACGTGTCTCGGCCATGGGCTCTGCCGTGCCCACATCGGGCTCGCGTGAAGCCGCCGGGGCGCTCAAGCCGTCCCCACTTCTGGCCGATGACCGGTGTGATGCGAACTCCACCCCGATTCTCGCGTCGGCGCTCTCCGCTGCCCGCCGGCCTGTTCATCCTCTCGACGGCGGCTGCCGCGGCGGCCCTCGCGCCGTCCAACGCGGCGGCCGCGCCGTTCACCTGCGAGGCCAGCGTGGTGAGCGGCACGATCGCCACCGCGCCGGCCATCGAGCCGCTCGTCACCGGCCGCGGCGAGGCCTGCAAGACCGCGAGCGTCGGGCTGCCGAACCTCTCCGCCCCGCTGGGCATCGTCGCCGTCAACGCCCTCGCCGGCGCCACCTCGCTGACCGGCGACCCCGCCCGGCAGGACCTCCAGCAGGCGGTCGCCGGCACCAGCATCGCCGACATCAAGATCGGCAGCCTCGGAGGCCTTGGTCTCCCGCTCCCGCTCGATCAGATCCCGCTGCCGGCGCAGCTGCAGTCGATCACCGTCCCGCTGCCCGGCGCCTCCACGCTGCTCGGTCCGCTCGCGCCGACCGTCGGTCTGCTGCTGCCCGGCCTCACGCTCCCGACCGAGGTCACGGTCGACCTCGCCGGGGCGGTCCGCCAGCTCGTCGCCCTCCCGACCGCCGATCTGCTCAACGTCAAGGCCGCCGTCACCTTGGCCGGGGCCAGCTGCCTGAACGGCACGGCCGTCACGGCCGGGAGCGGTTCCCTCGCGGGCGTCAGCGTCCTCGGCAACCTCATCGACGCGAACGCGCTCGCCCAGGGCGCCCCGATCCTCGACACGCAGATGATCGACCTGTCGAAGCTCAAGCTCAGCGACCTCGACATCCAGATCCCGGTCGTCAGCGGCCTCCTGCCGGGTCTCACCGCTCAGGTCACCCAGCAGCTCACCACCGTGATCGACGCCACGGTCGCGGGCGCACTCGCCGCGCTGCCCCCGATCGCCCTTCCGATCGACCTGCTCCGCGTCCAGGTCAGCCCCGGCAGCCAGGTCAAGACGGTCACGAGCCTTACCCAGAACGGGCCCGGCATCAAGATCAGCGCACTCGGCCAGCCCGTCGTCGACCTCCAGCTCGGTCAGTCCAAGGTCGGCACCGCCGGCGTCGACTGCACCCCGCCCAAGCCGCCGGTCGTGGTCGAGCCGACACCCGAGCCCGTGCAGGCGACCGCCGCCTCCACGGCGCTGGCCTGCACCACCCGGCGCCTCGTGCTCACCGACGTGGTCAAGAAGGGCAAGAAGGTCCGGCTGCTCGGTGTGGCCGACAAGCGCTTCGCCGGCCAGACGGTGAGGATCGTCTTCGAGGCCGACGGGAAGACCGCGGCACGGGCCAAGGTGCGGTCCAACGGCGAGTTCAGCACCACGGCGAGGACGCCGTCGAAGAAGCTCCGCTCCTCGAACAAGGCGCGCTACCGCGCTCAGGTCGGCAAGGAGAAGTCGCGCAACCTGAAGCTCGAGCGGCGGCTGATCGTCGACAAGGTCCGCGCGTCGAACGGTCGCGTCCGGCTCATCGGCCGGGTCACCCGTCCGCTGGGGACCCCGGTGCAGACGATCACGCTCACGCGGCGGATCTCGTGCAGGCGGAGCGAGGTCGTCAGGCGCTTCAAGCCGGACAGCAAGGGCCGCTTCTCCGTCCTCGTCAAGGCGCCGGAGAACGCGACCGCGCAGGTGTACCGCTTCAAGACGAAGGTGCGCAAGACGCGCTCGAACACGAAGCTCTTCCCGACCTTCACGCTGCCCACCGGCGTGGACCTCACCTAGATGAGCACCCGGCGCCGCAGGCGAGTCACCGTGCCCGCCGGCCTCGCCCTGGCCGCCACCGCAGCCGCGCTCGCCCCCACGAG
>JACDAP010000536.1 GCA_013695395.1 Solirubrobacterales bacterium | reverse complement strand
CATGACGATGACCCAGACGAGCTGGTAGCCGAACTTCGCGCCCGCGGAGAAGTTCGTCGCGAAGTTCCCCGGGTCGACGTAGGCGACCGAGGCGACGAAGGCGGGACCGAGCAGCGCCAGCCGGCCCCGGATCGGGCCGCGCGCCAACACTGTCTCGAGGGCGGTGGGCACGGCGCCCGCGGCGTGATCCGGGGTACCGCGATGGGTCGGGGCGAGGATCGCTCCGCGGTCCGCCGGTGGCGTCATCGGGCGTACGCCTGGCTGACCATCGGCACCGGGCGCAGGCTAGCGCGGGGTTTAGCAACGCCGAAATCAGCGTTCGTCCTCGCCCGGGACCTCGCCGCTCACCCCGCCGCGAGCACGGCGAACAGCGCTGTGACGCACCGCCCGCAGAACTGCGAGGCCGCGCCGTCGGCGAGCTCGGCCAGCGCCTCGTCCCGCGGCATGCTCGCGCGGTAGGGACGGTCCGAGGTCATCGCGTCCCAGGCGTCACAGACGAACACGATCCGGCTCTCGATCGGGATCTCCTCCCCGGACAGGCCGTCCGGGTAGCCGGAACCGTCCCAGCGCTCGTGCTCTGCGCGGATCGACGGCGCGAGATGCGCGAGCTCGGGGATCGCGGCGACGATCCGTTCGCCATCCTCCGGGTGGCGGCGCATGAGGATGATCTCGTCGTCGTTGAGCGGGCCGGGCTTGCCGAGCACCGAGTCGGGGAGGGAGAGCTTGCCGATGTCGTGCAGCAGCGCGACCTGGGCGACGCGGCGCTGGTCGTTCTCGGGGAGCCCGAGCTCTGCGGCCACGGCCGCCGCGAGCTCGACGACCTCGCGCGAGTGCTCGCCCGTGTACCGGTCCCGCGCCTCGATCGCCGAGATCAGCGCCTCCGCACCGGCGGCCTCCACCCGGAGCGCGAGCTGCGCCCGCAGCGCGGCGTCGCGCTCGAGCTCACCCGCGACGAGCCGGGCGAGCACGCCGAGGAACTGGAGGTCGCGCTTCCCGAGTCCGTCGACCACCGTGTGGCTCGCGGCGCAGAGCGTCCCGTAGAGGCTCCCGTCCGAGAGCCGGATCGGCACCGAGACGAACGCGCCGACACCGGCGGACTCCGTCACCGGCATCGCCCCGGCGACCGGGTGGTTGCGGACATCCGGCATCGCCCCCGGCAGCGTGCCGGTGAGGATCCCCTGGCAGTACGTCGCCTCGAGCGGCAGCCGCGTGCCGGCGCCGACCCCGAAGCTCTCCACCGCCCCGTCGACACTCAGGAAGACCTGCTCGGTCTCGGTGTGCATCGTGACGTAGGAGATGTCCATGCCGAGCAGCTCCCGCACGGCCCGGAGCGTGTGCTCGACGCTCGGCGCGTCCGCCACGCTCTGCAGGCCGCCCAGCAGCCGTTCGAGGTCACGCGGTGTCTCGGCCGGCACCGCCGGGACCCGTGTGTCGCCGCCGACCATCACCCGGTTGCGGCCCGCCGCCTTGGCCGCGTACATCGCCAGGTCGGCGGCATGAAGCGTGCTCTGGGCGCCTGTCGCTTCCGGCGTGAGCGCCGCGACCCCGGCGCTCATCGTGAGGTTCATGGGACCCTTTTCGAGCATCGAGACCATCTCGGCCGCGACCTCCTCGGCCGCGGCGAGCTCGGTTCCCCGCAGGAGGATCGCGAACTCGTCGCCGCCCGTGCGCGCCACGACGTCGTCGGCGCGGACGCGGGTGGCCAGCGCGGCGGCCACGAAGCACAGTGTCCGGTCGCCGGCCTCGTGGCCGCCGCGGTCGTTGATCCGCTTGAAGTCGTCGAGGTCGATGACGATCAGTGAGGCGACGTGGCCGTGGCGGCGCACGCCGGCCAGGGAGGTCTCGAGCTCCTCCTCGAGCCGACGGCGGTTGAGCAGGCCCGTGAGGTGGTCACGGTCAGCCAACTGGCGCAGCCGCTGGGTCACGCGCCGGTGATCGGTGGTGTCCTCGACGTGGGCCATGAGCAGGCGCTCGCCGGCCGGGCCCCGGACCAGGCCGACCCGCACGCGGAGCCACACGTCGTTGCCGTCGGCGTGGGTGAAGCGCTGGTCGACCGCGTAGGGCTCACCGCCGGCCAGGAGCTCGGCGATCCGGGCTCGCGCCGCCTCGCGCTGCTCATCGGGCATGAGCGCGTAGCCGCTCAGGCCGACGATCGCCTCGGATGGGTGGCCGACCAGGCGGCAGAACGCTTCGTTGACCCGGGCCACCACGAGATCGGCGTCGGCCACCGCCATGGGGCCGGGGGCTTGGTCGAAGACCGACCATCTGTCGCTGTGCACCTGGGAAGCCACCGGATGAGAGCATCGTCACCCGGCGCTCCGAACTCAAGTCGGGGCAAGCGGGTGGTGAGGCCGGGAGGCCCGGGAGGCCGCGTTACAATGCCGACTAAGGGCATCGGATTTGTCTTTCCCGCCCACCTCCACCTTGGCCTCCCTCCTCGACATCTGCCCCCTCGTCGAACTCCCCCCGGGCGCTTCCCGGCGCGTGGAGACCGACGACGTCGATGTCGCGATCATCAACTGCGGCGGCACGCTTCTCGCGATCGAGGACCGCTGCTCGCACGACGATTCGGTCCTGCTCGACGGGGGCATCGTCGATCAGGAGGCATGCACGATCGAGTGCCCCCGCCACGGGTCGCTCTTCGACCTCCGAACTGGTCGCCCGACCACCCTGCCCGCGTATGAGGCAGTGGACACCTTCCCCGTCCTCGTCGAGGACGGACACGTCAAGCTCGAACTGGAGTAGCCCCATGGCCACACCGCAGAAGATCCTGACCCCCGACGAGGCCTCGCTGAAGGACCTGGGCTCGGACTACACCGAGCGCTACGGCTTCCACGACGCCGAGAACTACCTCTACAAGGCCCCCAAGGGCCTCACGCGCGAGGTGGTCGAGAAGATCTCCGAGCTCAAGGACGAGCCGGAGTGGATGCGTGCGTTCCGTCTGAAGGCGCTCGACTACTTCGAGGCGCGCCCCATGCCCACCTGGGGCTCTCCGATGCTGGCCGACGTCGACTTCGACGACATCCACTACTTCGTCCGCGCCTCCGAGAAGGCCGAGCGCTCCTGGGACGACGTGCCCGAGGACGTCAAGCGCACGTTCGATCGCCTGGGGATTCCGGAGGCCGAGCGGAAGTTCCTCGCCGGCGTCGGCGCCCAGTACGAGTCCGAGGTCGTCTACCACCAAGTCAACGAGGAGCTCGAGAAGCAGGGCGTGATCTTCATGGACATGGACACCGCGCTGCGCGAGCACGGCGACCTCGTCAAGGAGTACCTGGGGACGATCATCCCGCCGAACGACAACAAGCTCGCCGCGCTCAACTCGGCGGTCTGGTCGGGCGGCTCGTTCGTCTACGTCCCGCCGGGGGTGAAGGTCGACCAGCCGCTGCAGGCCTACTTCCGCATCAACACGGAGAACATGGGCCAGTTCGAGCGGACGATCATCATCGCCGACGAGGGCTCCTACGTGCACTACGTGGAGGGCTGCACCGCGCCGACCTACTCTGGCGACTCGCTGCACTCGGCCGTGGTCGAGCTGATCGCCAAGCCCGGCGCGCGGATCCGTTACACGACCGTGCAGAACTGGTCGAACAACGTGTTCAACCTCGTGACCAAGCGGGCGGTCGCCGAGCGTGACGCCACCGTCGAGTGGGTCGACTGCAACCTCGGCTCGAAGCTCACGATGAAGTACCCGGCCGTCTACCTGACGGGCGAGCGCGCCCATGGGGAGATCCTCTCGATCGCTTTCGCGGGCGAGGGCCAGCACCAGGACGCGGGCGGCAAGATCGTGCACGCCGCACCGAACACGACCTCGAACATCTTCGCGAAGTCGATCTCCAAGAACGGCGGGCGCTCGTCCTATCGCGGCTTGCTCGAGGTGGCCAAGGGGGCGCACGGCGCCAAGTCCAAGGTGGTCTGCGACGCGCTGCTGCTCGACGAGGACTCCCGCTCGGACACCTACCCGACGATCCGCATCGGTGAGGACGACGTCGACGTCGGCCACGAGGCCACGGTCTCGAAGGTGGGCGACGAGCAGCTCTTCTACCTGATGAGCCACGGGCTCTCCGAGGAGGACGCCGGCAAGCTGATCGTCAACGGCTTCATCGAGCCGATCGTCAAGGAGCTCCCGATGGAGTACGCGATCGAGATGAACCGGCTGATCGAGCTCCAGATGGAAGGTTCGATCGGGTGACCCAGACGCTCACCCAGGACGCGCGACGGCAGGCCGCCGCCGCGCGGACCAGCTCTGTCCCGCTCCCCGAGTTCAAGGGGAAGGCGGGCTGGGAGTTCACGCCCCTCGGCAAGCTCGACCTCGACGGGCTGCCGCCCGCGCCCTCCGGCTCGGCCGACGGCCGCGAGCTCCTGCTCGCGCCGGCCGAGTCGGTGCCCGCCTCCGCCGAGGCGGCGAGCTCCGAAGGCCCGATCGTCATGCCGCTCGCGCAGGCGATGGAGCAGCACCCGGAGCTCGTCGGCCGCCACCTCGGTACCGTCGTGGACGCCGAGTCGGCGCTCGTCGTCCGCAACGACGCGCACTGGAGCGACGGGCTCTTCGTCTACGTGCCGCGGAACGTCGCCCTCGACGCGCCGATCCTCGCCAGTCACGTCCACGAGCAGGCGGGCACGGCGCTCTACACGCGCACGCTCGTGGTGCTGGAGGAGGGCGCCGAGGCCGAGGTGTGGGACCAGACCGTCTCCTCTGATCCGGACACCGACGGCCTCACCAACTCCGTCGTCGAGCTCATCGTCGGGGCGAACGCCCGGCTGCGCTACATCGGCGGCCAGGACCTGAACGCGAAGACCTGGGTCTTCGGGACGCAGCGGGCGATCGTCGAGCGCGACGGCCACCTCGACTGGGTGACACTCGGCTTCGGCGGCAAGGACGGCAAGGTCTTCCTCGAGACCAAGCTCGCCGGCCCGGGCGCGCACGCTGCGGTCACCGGCGCCTACGCGACCAAGGGCCGCCAGCACGTCGACTTCGACACCCTGCAGGAGCACGCTGCCCAGGGCACGACCTCGGACCTCGCGTTTCGCGGGATCCTCCACGGTCGCTCCAGCGCGGTCTGGCGGGGGATGATCCAGGTCGACAAGGGCGCCCAGCAGACCGACGCCTTCCAGGAGTGCCGGAACCTCCTGCTCTCCAAGACGGCGCATGCGGACGCGATCCCGGGCCTCGAGATCCTCGCTGACGACGTCCGCTGCACCCACGCGGCGGCGATCGCGCAGATCGACCCCGAGCAGCTCTTCTACCTGAAGAGCCACGGCCTCTCGCAGGAGCGGGCGCACAGGCTCGTGGTCGAGGGCTTCCTCGGCGCGCTCCTGGAGCGCTTCAAGGAAGGCGCTATGCGCGACGCCCTGGCCTACGCGCTCGACGCGCGGCTGGCCACCGTGCTCGGCTGAGGCCGCTCGCACTGAGCCGGCGCGCTGCATACCGCCGCCGGTACGCGGGGTGCGCCCGTCCGGGGCGTTGGTGGACGAAGTACGGAACTTTCCGACGCGTCGGTCAAGGGTTCCCGTGGGGGCGTCGAGGCAACTCGTGTGTCCTCGAACCTTCGCCGCTGCGGCCTCGCTCTCATCGCCGCCGGTCTCGGGCTCGCGGTCCCGGCCCAGGCGCAGGTGCCGGTCCCGGCGCTCGACGTCGAGGTGTCGATCGAGATCCCCGGAGTCGAGCTTCCCCCGGTGACGGTCCCCGAGTTCCCCATCGGCATCGTCCCGGGCCCGGGGATCCCGAACCTCGGCGCCCCGGGGTCGGTCGCGAACCTGCTGACGGCCCCGCTCGGCCTGGGCGCGCTGCCCGCTCCGAACGGCACCGAGAAGGTCGGCAGGCCCGGGCCGGACCGCCTGCGCGTGCGCTTCGGCAGCGGCGGGCAGCTGAACGGCCTCGGCGGCTCCGACCGGCTGTACGGGGGCAGCGGCCCCGACCGCCTGCTCGGCGAGACCGGCGCAGATCGTCTCTACGGGGCCGGAGGCGACGACCTGCTCGACGGTTCATCCGGCGACGACGTGCTCCGCGGCGACAGTGGCGGCGACTGGCTGCTCGGTGACTTCGGTCACGACGACATCGACGGAGGCCCGGGCAACGACATGCTCGCCGGTGGCGCGGCCGGCGACCGCCTGGCCGGCGGCGACGGCGACGATCTCATCCACGCAGGCAGCGGCGGCGACGACGTCTCCGGCGGGAACGGCAACGACGTCATCTACGCCGACTCCGGCCCGGACCGCATCGACGCGGGCCCCGGCGACGACATCGTCTACGTGAACAACGGCACCGCCGTCAAGAGCGTGGCCTGCGGTGACGGGAACGACACGATCGTGATCAACCCGTACAAGGCCAAGGGCGGCATCTCCAACGCTCAGGCGCTCCGCCGCGGCCTGATCACCGGCTGCGAGACGGTCATCGAGGCCGTCCGCGTGAAGGACCCGGCGGTCGGCATCACCTGGCAGGGCAGCGGCCGCAAGACGGGCACCGAGCGCAACGACACGCTGCTCGGCGGCCACGCCTCCGACCGCCTTTCCGGCGAGGGCGGCGACGACGTCATCTGGGCCGACCGGCTGCCCGACGAGAACGGCTTCACGGCGAAGGACCTCGTCAGGGCCGGCGGCGGCAACGACACCGTCTACGGCGGCCGCGGGAAGAACACGATCTACGGCGACGCCGGGAACGACTACCTCCAGGGCGG
Organism: Solirubrobacterales bacterium; assembly: GCA_013695395.1. Lineage (GTDB taxonomy): Bacteria > Actinomycetota > Thermoleophilia > Solirubrobacterales > Solirubrobacteraceae > Paraconexibacter. The sequence continues at coordinate 453 of JACDAP010000536.1, read as the reverse complement.
CGCGGCGGCCAACCGGATCTACGGTGACGACGGCGACGACGAGATCCGCCTACGCGGCAGCGGTCCGAACGTCGTCTTCGGCGGGAACGGCGACGATGTCGTGCACGCCCTGGCCAAGCGAGCGACCATCGACTGTGGGCCCGGGAAGGACACCGTCTACTACGGGCGGGCCCGGCCACGGACGCAGAACTGCGAGAGCGTGAAGAGCCAGTACCGCTGAGGCTGTTCGAGGTTCCTGGCGCTCAGGGGGTACGAACCCCGTGCGTCACGTGAGTGGCGGGCTCCCGCGGGGCGCCGCGGCCCCGTTGGAGGAGCCGTCGCCCAGGGTGACAACAAGCTCGAGCGCGAGGTCGGTCCTAGGCTCGGACGGTGAGCGGAACCTGGATCCAGACGCAGGCGGCGCAGATCGCCGCGCGGGCCGAGCGGGAGCTCGAGGCGCTCGTTGCGGTCTCC
>JACDAP010000509.1 GCA_013695395.1 Solirubrobacterales bacterium | reverse complement strand
GCCCGAGCGAGCTCCGGCGGCGGCCCGTCGGCGCCGGTGACGAGGTCCAGGAGTACCTCGAGCCCGGCACTCTCCTGCCAGTCCCGGACGCGGGTCGCCCCGCCCTGGGTGATGGTCACGAGGCCGGCCTGCTCGAGCCGCTTGAGCGCCTCGCGGACCGCGTGCCGGTTGACGCCGAGCTCCTCGGCCAGCGCGCGTTCGGAGGGCACCGGGTCCCCGGGGCGCAGCTCCCCGCCGAGGACCTGGGCCCGCAGCCGCGCGTGCACGAGATCCGACCGGCGTCCGGCGGGCGCGCTCACCTGCGGAGGGCCTGGACGGCAGCATGGCGACCGCTCACAGCTCGACCCACTCCACGTAGGCGCCTCCGTCGACGCGGCGGCCACGAACCGTCCCGGTGAACTCCGCGCTGCCGACGTACCCCGCACCGAGCCCGTAGGCCCAATCGTCCCGTGCGCGGAAGCGCAGCTCGGCGAGCACCTCGCCGGCGTCGTCGCGGACGCTCCAGGCCCAGGTCGCCGGCATGCGCATCGAGCGGCCGTCCGGCGTCACGAGCGGCTGGGCCCGGTGTGTGTGGACGGCCAGCCGGGCGTCGTGGTGCATCGCACCGTGGTCGTCGAGGCCGCGCTCCCACGCGCCCTGGTGGAGCGGCCGCTCCCAGCTCGGCCCGGCGACCGTCAGCAGCAGCTGCTCCCGGTCGGAGAGGTTGAGCACCTGGTAGGTGAACGCGGCGAGCGGGGCCTTCACCGCCTCCGGGACCACCCGTCGCATGAGCGAGTACGGCCCCATCCCGCGCGCGTACTCGTAGGTGCACAGCCCCTCCACCTCATCGCTCCCGATGCGGCCGCGGAACGAGGCGAGCAGGCTCCAGTGGTCGTAGACGCCGGGGATGCGGCTGAAGTACGCGACCTTGTCGCTGACCTCGAGCCGCAGGTCGACCGGCGCCTCGCCGGCCCGCCGGACCCGGACCGACGGCACCCGCCCCTCGAAGACGAGCTCGTCCGCTCCGAAGGCGAGCCGTGATCCGTCGGCCGCGAGCGCGCACTCGCGGCTCATCGCGTAGGTGCGAAAGGAGCTCTCCGCCGCTGTGCCCGACACCACGTAGGCCGTGTCGCGCGGGGTCGTCGTGATGGCGTGGTCGTTGTCGAAGCAGCGCGCCCCCGACGTGCCGAGGATCGCCATGACCCCGAACTGCCGGTGCGGCTCGGGCAGCCCGGGCGCCATCACCCCGTAGTGCACCCACGAGTACCGCCGCTCGTGGACGCGCGGGGTCATCGCGACGGACGAGGCGAAGGGCACGCCGTTGACCGCGCCGGTGCGGTTGATCGTGGTGGCCAGGCGGCGGGCGAGTGGTCCCATCGCCCGCGAGGCTACGGCCTCTCAGCCCGGATCCACCGATCATCGTGGATGAACCCGTGGCGTGGCCCCGTTCAGATGTCCGATCGGTGCGCACCCACGGGGTGATCCCCGTGGGAAGCGCCGAGTGGGCATCGGGGCGTGGCCACGGCGCGGAGTCGCCGCGAGAATCGGTGGATGCGGGCTCAGGGCGGCGGCGCGAGCGGGTCCACGCCGGGAGCGACCCCGGCCTCCTCCGCGAGCTCCTCCTCGGACAGCGAGGAGGCGGGGGCACCGACCTCGACGACCTCGTTGACCTCGGTCTCTCGGATCGACGTCCAGTAGGTGCCGGCGAGCAGGACCACGACGGCGGCCGTGGTGGTCGCCCGGAGCGTCCGCTTGAGCTCGGGGAGCCGCCCGCCGACCCGCCCGGCGAGCACGACCACCAGCACGCACCAGAGCACGCCGAGGGCGATCGAGCTGCGGTAGCCCGGGGCGACCACCCCGGACCAGAACCAGAGCCCGGCGGCGAGCGCGACCAGGACCGTGACGACCGCGAGCGCGTGGCGGGTGGCCCGGGTCACGACCTGCGCAGGTCCGCCCGTGCGAGCGTCTGGGTGAACGGCACGCACCAGAAGACCACCGAGCTGAACCGGCGCAGGTCGACGCTCCTGGGGATCCGGTAGCTCTGGTTGCCCTTGCTGCCCTTGAGCTTGCCGAGGTTCACGAACTTCCGCGGGACCTGGCGGTCGCTGCGTGCGCTCCTGGGCACGAGGTAGACGAGCACCTTCGGGCCCGGATCGATCTTGAACCGCCGCAGCGTGAGCGTGCGCCGGCCTCGGTTGACGACGACCGCGGCGCGCCCCTTGCCCGCGTGGCCCACGGATTTCACGTTCCCCTTGAGGACCTCCACGGGCTTGGCCATCGCCGGCTCGGCACCGAAGGCCAGGGCGGGGAGGACGAGGGCGGGGACGAGGAGGCGGGCTCGGAGCATGGACCGACGGTACGGATCCGCCGGGCCGAAGACCATTACGGGCGGCGAACGCCTGCTCGTCATCCCATCGAGCGCTCGACGAGTCCCCCGAACTCGAGCCAGTTCTCCCGCGCGGCAGAGCCGGCCCGCACGGCATCGCCCTGCTCGGCGCGCATGACGATCACCTCATGCTGAGCCACCGAGCGGCGGCCGGGGAGCACCCCCTGGCGGAGCATCTCGAGCCGGCGCAGCCGCGGGGCGATGCGGGTCAGGATCCGTGACACCTCAGCGTTCGCGCAGACGGTGACGAACAGCTCGTGGAAGGCGTCGTCGGCGTCGTAGGCGTCCGCCGCCCGGCCGTCGGAGAGCGCGACGACGAAGCGGCGGTTGAGCAGGCGCAGCTCCTCGAAGTGGCGGCGCTCCAGGAGCGGCACGGCGAGCTCGGTCGCCAACGCGTGGACGGAGGCGAGCACCGGGAACGTGTCGTGCGCGTCCTGCGGGACGAGCGGCGCGACGCGGGTGTGCCGCTGGGGGGCGACCTCGACAAGGCACTCGTCGTTGAGCCGGGCCAGGGCCTCGCGCACCGGTGTGCGGCTCAGGCCGAGCCAGGAACAGAGCTCGCCGTCGTGCAGCTGTTCCCCCGGCTCGAGCTCGCCCGAGACGATCGCGTCACGCAAGGCGTTGTACGCGTCGTCCCTGAGGAGGTGCCGCTCGACGGCGCCGTTTTCCTGGGGCACAGGCATCTGAAGTGCCAGTAGACCACAGACGCGCCAGCCCTTGTGTCGGTTCGCATCACTCCGTTAGGGCTATGACAGGCGCTGCGGAGAGGCGCCTGAACCAAATCCGACGAGAGGGCGTTGCGCCGTGTGTCTGGCGATTCCAGGACACATCATCGAGATGGTCGACGAGGAGCTACGGCTCGCTCTCGTCGACGTCGCCGGGGTGCGCCGCAAGATCAACGTCGGTCTTCTCGACGCCGACGGCACACCGGCGCAGGTCGGCGACTGGGTGCTCATCCACGTCGGCTTCGCGCTCTCGAAGATCGACGAGGCCGAGGCCGAGGCGACGCTCTCGCTGCTGCAGGGGATGGGCGACGACTTCGAGCAGGAGCTCGAGGAGCTGAAGGCGTCGGTGATCGAATGATCGTGCGTGACGTCGCTCGTGGGTCCGAACTTGAGAGGACCGAAGAGCGAAACCGTTCTCACCACTGCATCACCTGCTCCGACGAGGGCTGCCCGTTGACCATCGTGGCGGTCGACGAGGAGCGCGGGCTCGCGCTCTGCGAGGACGCCGCCGGCAACCGGTCGTCGGTCGAGATCGCGCTCGTCGACGCCGTGACGCCGGGCGCGGTGCTCCTCGTCCACGCGGGCACCGCACTCACCGTCCTGGAG
>JACDAP010000491.1 GCA_013695395.1 Solirubrobacterales bacterium | reverse complement strand
CGGTCGGCCAGCACGAGCGCCTCCGCGATCGCCGCCCCGCGGTCGGCCTCCTCGAGATAGACCACCGGCGCGACGTCGAGCGCCCCGACGTGCGGGTGGGCGCCGGCGTGGGCGGTCAGGTCGATGCGGTCGGCGGCCGCCCGCGCACCTCGGGCCAGGGCGGCGCCGAGCGTCCCGGCACGGCCGGCGAGCGTGAAGACGCTGCGGCCGTGATCGGGGTCCGAGTGAAGGTCGAGGACTCGCGTGGTCCCGTCGGCGGTGAAGGCCGCCCCGATCGCCTCGAGGACGTCCGGATCACGCCCCTCCGACACGTTCGGCACGGCGATCAGCTCCCTCACCCCTCCCCCCGTTCGGCCGCACGGTCGCTGCGGGCGCGACGGGCCAGGCCCGCCCCGGCGAGGGCACCCACGACCGCGGTGAGCACGAGCGTCACGCCGCCGATGATGCCGGTCGTGCTGCTCCCCCCGCCAAGGCCGTCCCCGATCGCGGTGTAGGAGAACGCGCGCGGCGCCGCGCCGATCAGGGTCCCGAGGGCGACCTTCCAGGTGGCGAGGCCCGCGAGGCCGTACAGGTAGGAGCAGGGCGTGTCGGGCACGCCGGGGACGAGGCGTTGGACGACGACCGCGCCGACGCCGTAGCGCTCGAGCAGCTCCTCCACGAGCTTGACGCGCGGGTGATCGAGCTCGGCCATCCCGGGGCGCCCCGCCCGGTGTGCGAGCTGGACCGCGAGCACGCTGGAGAGCACGGAGGCAGCGATGGTGACGAGGACCCCGGTGGCGGTCCCGAACAGCAGCCCGCTCGCCCCCGCGAGGATCGGCCCGGGGACGAAGAGGATCCCGAGGAGCGCGGAGAGCACGACGTAGGCGAGCGGCCCGGCGATGCCGAACGGCTCGATCGCGTCACGCAGGCCCTGCTCGGAGACCGGGGAGAGCGCCACGACCACGACGGCCAGGACGGAGAGCGCGCCAACGAAGAGCGCGAGGCGCTGGCGGGGGGTCACCACGGCCCGGCGGACGGTAGCTGACGTGCTCGCCGGCCCGCGGGCGACGTCCCCCGAACGCTCAGGCGGGCAGAGCCGCCCGAACCCGCTCCGCGTAGGCGGGGTCGCGGTGCTCCACGTCGGCGAGCAGCGCCTCGCGGTCGAACGCGGCGAGGCTGGCGGCGAAGGTCTCCTCGTCGAGCTCGCGCCCGACGGCGGCCAGGGTGTCCCAGTCGCCTCGTCCCTCAAGGATCCGCGCCGCCGGCAGGAAGTGCTCCTGCGGGATCGCGCGGAGCACCTCGCGGCAGCGCGGGTGGTCGAGCCAGACGGAGACCTCGGCCAGGAACTCCGGCTCCAGGCGTCCGACGAGACTCACGAAGCTCCCCTCGGACAGGTGCGGCGCGATTCGGGCGACGAAGCGTGGCGGCATCCGCTTCTGGGCGACCTTCGCCGAGACCACGTCGGGAAGGACCCCGAGGAGCGAGAGCACGGCCTTCAGTGTCTTCTCGTCGCGCGACTCCCAGGAGGAAGCGACGTGTGTGGCGAGCGCGCCACGGGTGTCCTCGTCGACCCCGTCGAGCAGCTGCGAGAGTGCGTCCCGGTCGGTATTGAGCAGGCGGGCGATCCGGTCCCGCGTCGGGTCCTCCTCGCTCACCGGATCACCGCCCGCTTCGCCACGCCCCGGAGCGGCAGCGGGATCTCCTTGAGCGCCTCGGTGAGCGAGTCGCGCAGCTCCTCGTCGCGGCGAACGCGCTCAGCGTCGGCCAGCACGGTGAGCTGCTCGAGGAGCCCGTCGTCGAGCCCCTGCAGCTCGGGTGGCACCGCGCGCCGCAGCGCCCGCTCGAACTCGCCTTGAGCGCTCATCGCTCGGCAGCCTACCGGCCGCCCGTCGGCCGAACTGCGACAATGCGCGGCCCCGTGGCTGGGTAGCTCAGCTGGTTAGAGCGCGCGACTCATAATCGCGAGGTCGAAGGTTCGAGTCCTTCCCCAGCTATACGAGAAAGGCCAGCAATCGCTGGCCTTTCGTCGTTTGTAGGAGGAGCCGCCGGAGGCGTACCGCCCTTGTAGCGCCCTTGCGGCCCCTCCGGCTAGGCGTCGTCTGCTCGGCGCAGCTCCACGACCTCGGGCGTCTCCTCGGCGCTGAAGAGGGCGCCCGCCGTCCCGACGATGTGCTTGTTCAGGGTGTAGTGGTAGAGGGCCATGCCCCGCGGACAACAGACCCGCCCCAGGCGTCACGGGCTGTGCGGTATCTGAGAGACTCGCGCCGTCCAACTGCAATAGGAGAGACGATGCCCGACGCCAAAGACGTGATCCTGAAGCACATCGCCGCGGTGAACGACCGTGATAGCAGCGCTGATCCGTGGGCCGCCGATGCCGAGCTGGTGGCGCCAGGCGGCCAGGCCACCGGCCGCGATGACGTCATTAGTTTCTTGGGCGTGTTCCACGAAGCGTTCCCCGACCTCCGACTTGAGATCAAGCAGCTCCTCACCGACGGGCCAGCCGCGGCGGCCGAAGGGACCCTGGCGGGCACCCATGATGGCGTGCTCCACACCCCCAACGGTGATGTCGCGCCGACAGGACGAGCCGTTGAGCTCCGATGGGCGGCGGTCTACGCCACCGACGGCGACACGCTGAAGTCCGAGCACCTGTTCTTCGACCAGATGGACTTTCTCGGCCAGCTCGGCCTCCTCCCCGATTAGCGCCCAACGCCAGCCGGCGCCAGAACACAAAGTCGAAGCGCATCGCAGCGTCACTTCCTGGTTCGGTCTGGGCTGCTGTCGCTATCCATGCAAAGCGCGGCCAAGCCCCAGAGGCGGCGGCCTCCGCTTGCGCCTGAAAGCAGCAGCCGCAACAGGGAGCAGGAGGCGGGCTACGCGGCGGCAGAAGCCGTCCTGCGCTTCGTGGGCACCTTGCACGGCGCCTGCTTGGGCGCCGATGACCGGGGAGGGCGGGTGATCGTGCCGGTAGGCCCGGCGCGGCCCGGCGGAGCCCTTCTAGCGCCCTTATCGGAAAGGGCGAAGGCGGTCTGAGGCGGTCCGTAGCGGTCGCTACGAGGATCGACAATCGCCAGCGTACATCGGGCTTTCCGTGGCGTACGCTGGGTTTCCAGAGGGGCTGTGGATCCCGCTCATAATCGCGAGGTCGAAGGTTCGAGTCCTTCCCCAGCTATACAGGCGGCCGCCGGGCGCCGCTCAGCGGCGGATCGTGAACGACCTCGTGACGCTGGCCGCGCGCCGGCCGCTCGCGGTGCCCGTCACCCGCAGGCGCAGCGGGATGCTGCGCCGGGACCTCGCGAAGGCGGCGCGGATGCGGCGGGTGAGGACGATCCGCAACGTCGAGAACCGCCCCCGCCTGACCGTCGTCGAACGGGTCCCCACGGTGAGGGCTGCGGCTCGTGCGCCGATCTTCAGGCGCAGCCGCCGAGCTACCGCGCGGCTGACGGTGGCGGTGGCGCGGCATCGGCCAGCGACGTCCAGGCGGCAGCGCAGCGTGACGGCGCGCGCCCGACGGATCGTGCGCCAC
>JACDAP010000460.1 GCA_013695395.1 Solirubrobacterales bacterium | reverse complement strand
CGGCGGCTCATCGCGGCGGAAGCAGCCCGAACGGCGGTCGCGCGGACCGTGCGCGCATCTGGCGTCGGCGCCGCCGGGCCGCGGGCCACCCGCCGATCGCATCGCGGTACCCGCGGAGGAGATGGCGTTCCCGGAGCAGCACATGGCCCAGGGCGAGCACCTCGTACCCGAGGATCCACGGCGCGTGGCGGAGCAGTCCGCCGGGCGTCTCGTTCTTGGCGAGCATCAGCAGCCGGTTGGTGAACTGGAGGCGCCGGTGCTCCTGCGAGAGCCCCGCGCGCGTGCTCGGGGAGTAGAAGCGCAGGTGCCAGGCGAGCGCCGCGGGCTCGTACGTGCAGCCCCAGCCGAGCGCCTGGGCGCGCCAGGCGAGATCGGCGTCGGAGGCCCACAGGGCCATGTCCTCGTCGAAGACCTCCGCGCCGACCGCGCACGCGTCGAGGACCTCCCGGCGGTAGAGCACGCACGCGCCGTCGCCGCCGAACACCGGCGCCCGGCGCGTGTAGTCGGTGGCGGGACCGCCGTGGCCGACGAGCCCGTTCTTGCGCCGCCGGTCAAGTTGCATCCCCGCGGTGTCGAGGAGCTCCAGCCGGTCCTCCTCGCGCATGCCGGTCGCCCGCAGGAGCTTCGGCGCCACCGAGCCGACGCCGTGGTGCGCGAGCGCTCGCCTCGCGGGCTCGAGGAAGCCCGGAGCCAGGACGCAGTCGGCGTTCAGCAGGAGCACATCGCCGGTCGTGGCGGCCAGCCCCGCATTCATCGCCGCGGCGTAGGAGCGGCGAGGACGTACCGGCACCACCTCGACCCCGAGCTCCTCGCACAGAGCGACCGTCCCGTCCTCGCAGGCGTTGTCGATCACGACGACCCGCGCGTCCGCCTGCGCGAGCGCGGCCGGCAGGCAGGCGGCGAGACGGTCGGCCTCGTCGACGCTCAGCACGAGGATCGTCACGCGGCTCACGCGGCCTCCCGCCCGTCGCTGCCGGGCTGTCTTTCCCGCCACCCTGACGGGAAAAATCGCCCGGGAGCCACCACCGGGTTCGCGGGACGGCCGCACTGGCCGGCCAGAGGAGGCAGGACGCCGGCGGTGGTCACAGGAGCTCCTCGTAGACCGCGACCGTTGCTGCCGCGCTCCGCTCCCACGACCACGCCCGCGCCCGCTCGAGCCCCGCGGCGCGCAGCTCCTCCGAGCGTTCGAGCGCGGACGCCACCCCCGCGGTGATCGCCGCCACGTCGTACGGGTCGAAGAGCACCGCGGCGCCGCCCGCGGTCTCCGGCAGGGCGCTCGTTCCCGAACAGGCCACGGGCACGCCGCGCGCCATCGCCTCGGCGACCACGAGCCCGAAGCCCTCGTAGAGCGACGGGTGGACGAGCGCCGAGGCGCCCCGCAGGAGCGCGTCGAGCGCCGCGTCGTCGAGGAAGCCCGGCGCCTCGACGCCCTCCGGCAGCGTCCCAGGCGGCTCCCCCAGCCCCGCCAGCACGAGGCGGTGCCCGGTGCCGAGCCGCGCGTGCGCCGCGATCAGCCGCTCCAGGTTCTTCTTGCCGCGCAGGTCGCCGACGGCCAGCAGGTACGGCTCCCGCTGGGGGACCGGTGCGCCGCCGACCGGGAGGCCCGGGGCGTTCGGGATCACCCGGAGCTTCCCGCGCGAGACGCCGTACCGGGCGACCAGGTCGTCCGCCGTGAACTCCGAGACGCAGATCACCCGCTCGGCCGAACGGGCCGCCAGCGGCGTGAGCCGGCGGTACTTCGTGCGGGTCCGGGGCGTGAAGTCCTCCGGGAAGGACTCGAACGCGAGGTCGTGGACGGTCACCACGCCCGGGCAGGGCCGGACGAGCGGCAGGAAGCAGTTCGGGGAGTGGATGAGGCTCGCGCCGTCCCGAGCGGCCAGCTGGGGAAAGCGGATCTGCTCCCACAGGACCTCCGGCCCGCGACCAGGGCCCAGATACGGGTGCACCGTGGCGGGAAGGTGCTCCAGGAGGTGTCGGGCGTACCGTCCCCAGCCGCGAACGGGCTCGGCGTAGGCGTCTCGTGCGTCGTAGGCCACCTTCCACATTGCACCTTGGACCCTACGTGCGCCATGATCCGGTTTGCGGAAGGCGATCCCTGGCTGGGAGGTGAAGGATCGAATGGTGGTGATCGATGACGCGGCCCGTGTGGCCGGGCATCTGGAGTGGGAAGCACAAGGCGCGCAGTCGCGCATCTTCGACATCCCGGTGGAGCTCGCCCGCCCCGACGACCTGCTGCGCCGCATCACGGGCTGGGTCGGCAGCGGCCAGGGGGCCCGCCGGGTGATGTACGTCAACGCGCACGTACTCAACCAGTCCCAGGAGAAGCCGGCGCTGCGCTCCGCGCTCCAGTCCGCCGATCTCGTCTACTGCGACGGCTACGGCGTGCGCCTCGCGGCCAAGTCGCTCGACGTGGAGATCCCGCACCGGATGACCGGCGCGGACTGGGTGTGGGACCTCGCGACCCTGATCGAGGCGGCGGGGCACTCGGTCTACCTGCTCGGCTCCGAGCCCGGCGTGAGCACCGAAGCGGCCGATCGGCTGCGCCGCTCGCATCCCGGCCTCGAGATCTGCGGCCACCACCACGGCTACTTCGAGCTCGGCTCCGCGCACGACGAGCGGGTGATCGAGGACATCAACGCCAAGCGGCCCGACATCGTCCTCGTCGGCATGGGCTCGCCCAAGCAGGAGCTCTGGGTGCAGCGCAACGCGCACCGCTTGGACACCGACGTGCTGTGGACGGTGGGGGCCCTGTTCGACTACGTCTCCGGACGCGTTCCGCGCGCGCCGGCCTGGTTGGCGGACAATGGTCTCGAATGGATCTTCCGACTCGCGATCGAGCCGAACCGGATGTGGCGCCGGTACCTGCTGGGCAACCCGGTCTTCGTGCGCCGGGTGATGTCCCAGGCCCGCCGGCACCACTGAGCCGACGTTCGCTCGCCCTGGCCGTCCTGGCCGGGCTGCTGGCGCTGCGCTTCGCGGTCGACGCCGGGGTGACCGGCAAGGCCGCGGTGGAGCCGCTGGCGCGCGCGGCGGGCGCCACGGTCCTCCTCTTCGCGGTCACCGGGTTCGGCCTGACCCGCCTCCTGCTTCCGGAGGGACTGCGGCGCAGCGAGCTGCTCTGGGTCCTCCCGGTCGGCGCCTGTGCCACCGGCCTCGCCATGACCGTCCTCGGCTTCCTGGCCGTGCCGTTCGAGGTGAACCTCGCAATCGTCCTCGCCGCGGGCGTGGCGACCGGGGTGGTCGCACTGCGGCGGCGCCCACCGACCGGCCGCGCCGCGGCGCTCGGC
>JACDAP010000452.1 GCA_013695395.1 Solirubrobacterales bacterium | reverse complement strand
GGGCGGGGGTTGTGCAAAAGGTGACGTCATGCGTCACCTGAAGCGCAACCCCCCGCCCGGTGAGCGCCATCATGGACCGCCGTGCGCTGGCTCCTGCTCATCGCGCTGACCGTCTCCGGCGCGCTGGCCGGGGAGGCGGTCGGCCTGCCCTCCGCGGCCCTGTTCGCCGGGATGCTCGCCGGGATCGCCGTCGCGCTCGCCTGGCCGCGGGAGGACACCGGGCTCCCGCCGCGCCTGCGCCGTCTCTCCGAAGCGGCCATCGGGGTCGTGCTCGGGACCTTCGTGACGCCCTCCACCCTCGAGGAGATCGGCACGGACCTCGTCCCGATCCTCGCGGTGACCCTCGCCACGCTCGGGCTGTCGGTCCTCGGCGGCCTGGCGCTCGCCCGCTGGACGGGCCTCGACCGCCCGACCGCCGCGTTCGGGACGATCGCGGGCGGCGCGACCGGGATCATCGTCATGGCCCGCGACCTCGGTGCCGACGCGCGGATGGTCGCGGTGCTCCAGTACCTGCGGGTGGTCGTGGTGGTGCTCCTCACCCCGATCGTCGCCGCGGTGGCCTTCGCGGGCACGAGTGCCGACCCCGGCGCGAGCGCTGACGGCGGCCTTCAGGGGCTCGTCTTCACGGCGATCTGCGTGGTCGGCGGACTCGCGCTCGTCCCCCGCGTCCGGGTCCCGGCCCCGACGCTGCTGCTGCCCCTCGGCGTCGCGGCGCTGCTCACCGTCCTCGACGCCCCGGGCGTCGCGCCGGTGCCGGAGCTGCTGCAGCAGCTCGCCTTCGGGGCGATCGGCCTCGAGGTCGGGCTGCGCTTCACCCCGGAGAGCCTGCGGCAGGCCGGGCGCCTGCTCCTTCCTGCGCTCACGCTGATCGCGGCGCTGCTGGTCGCCTCCTTCGGCCTGGCCCTCGTGCTGGCGCCGCTGACCGGGGTGAGCACGCTCACCGCCTACCTGGCCACCACGCCCGGCGGGCTCTACGCGGTGCTCGCCGTCGCGGTCGGCTCCGACGCGGACGCGACGTTCGTCCTCGCCGTCCAGGTTCTGCGACTGCTCGTCATGCTGCTCGCCGCTCCTCTGCTGGCGCGCCGGCTGAGCGCCCGCCCGGAGCGCTCACCGCCGACGTGAGCGCGTCTACCGCACGCGGAAGCGCTTCGGGTTCGCCCGCACCCTGAGGCTCGTCCGCTCGGAAGGGGCGGGTGCACGGCAGCGCCGCGACGCGCTCGAGCACGCACTGGACGCCGGGCACGGCCTCCACGCGCAGCCGGTAGACGTCCGGGCGGAGGCTCCGGACGCGCCGCAGCGTGATCGTGCGCTTGCGGCCGGAGCGCGTGCGCGAGGTCACCTTGCCGACAGCGACCGTCGTGAAGCCCTCAGCGCCGCGGCGCTGGAGTCGGAGCACCAGCTTCTCGACGCTCCCACCTCGCACGGAGACGCGCGCCTTCGGGCTGCGGGCGAAGCGAGCCGCACGCCGGGTCCCGAGAGGTCGTCGATCGCGGCCGCCTCGCGGTGGCCGTTGAAGACGCCGACCGGGTAGTTCTGGCAGGGCGAGTAGGCCAGGTTGAGGGGGACGTCGGAATCCACCGCGGGGGCCGTCTTCGTGCGGCCCATCGGGGAGACCTCGTCGGCCGACTGCCAGACGTAGAAGTAGAAGTAGAAGCGGTTCGGCTTCAACCCGGTGACGCGCGTCTTCATCGAGCCGTCGATCGCCCGGCCGGTGGGGACGATCGCGGTCGCGACCGTCCGGGTGAGCCCCTCGTCCTCGGCGACGATCAGCTTGGCGCCTGAGCGCTGACGCTCGGTGGTCAGGCGGCCCCAGAACGTCATCCCGTCGGGGGTGGGCTCGCCCGAGGCGACGCCGTCCCCGAAGGTTCCGGGGCCGACGAACGCCTTCTCGCCGACCAGTCGACCCCACGCAGGCGGCACGTAGGCGGCGGCGGTCAGGGCGGTGCCGGCCAGGACGAGCTCGCGGCAGGTGAGGACCTTCCGGACGGGACACGCAGCACTCAACTCCGCCGGTCGTCCGGCATCGCGGTCATTCACCGAACGGTCACAGGCGCGCGCTGCGGCGGCGGCGGCCCGACCGGCCCCGGATGCGCGACAGCCGGCGCCCGGCCCCGGCCTCCGGGTCGCGGTGCCCGTGAGCGAGCACAGGCGCGCGGAGCCACTCCACGAGCCCTTCGGGATCGTCGAAGAGCCGCTCGCGCGCCGGGACGGCGCCCTGCCACCAGAGTGCGCTCACGCGCTCCTCGGGAGCGAGCCCGGCGGCGAAGGCCTGCGAGAACGTCCAGCCGTGATCCTCCTGGACGTGCAGGACGTGCGGTTTGAAGACGAACTCGATGCCCTCATCGACCACCTCGATCAGCCAGTGATGATGGCTCCAGCCGACCCATCCGCCGTTGACGCCCCACGACTGCTCCTCCAGGCGGGAGGGGACCTCGACGTAGCCCGCCTTCCCGATGCGGGAGAGCTCGGAGCAGACCCAGATCGGGTCGCGGACGTCCTCGAGGGTGTGCGAGCAGACCACCATGTCGAAGGCGTCGTCGGCGAACGGGAACGGCTCGCGGGCGCAGATGTCGTGCTGCACCCAGGTCTCGGCGCGCACGCGCTCTCGCGCGCGCTCACCCGGGGCGCCGTAGAGACCGCGCGTCTCGTAGGGCAGGAGGTCGAGCACCACGTCCGCGCGGGCCAGCGGCGCGGCCCAGCCGCCGACGTCAAGGACACGGGCCTCGTCGGGGAGGGCTTCGACGCGGGCGATGTTCTCGGGCAGCATCCGCGGATCCTACGGAGCGAGCCGCTCGACGGTCCAGGCCTCACCCTCGCGGCGGTAGCGCAGCCGGTCGTGGAGGCGGCTCGGGCGACCCTGCCAGAACTCGACGTGCTCCGGCACGACCCGCAACCCGCCCCAGTGGGCCGGACGCGCGACCTCGCTCCCCGCCGGCCAGCGGGCCGCCGCCGCGGCCAGGCCCTCCTCGAGGGAACGGCGGTCGGCGACCACCTCGGACTGCGGGGAGGCGTGCGCACCGAGCTGCGAGCCGCGTGGGCGGGAGGCGAAGTAGGCGTCGGCCTCGTCAGTGACCACCGGTTCCAGCACGCCGCTGACGCCGACCTGGCGCTGCAGGTCCAGCCACGGGAAGGTGAGCGCGGCATGCGGGTTCTCCGCGGCCTGCCGCCCCTTCCGCGACCGCAGGTTCGTGTACAGGACGAAGCCGCGCGCATCCACCGTCTTCAGCAGGACCGTCCGCGCGCTCGGCGCGCCGTCCCCGTCAGCGGTGGCGAGGACCATCGCGTTGGGCTCGGTGATCCTTGCGGCGACCGCCTCATCGAGCCAGCGGGTGAACTGCTCGAGCCAGGTCGCGGCCAGCTCGCCCTCCGTCAAGCCCCCGCGTTCGTAGCTGCGGCGCATGTCCGCCAGGTGATCGCTCATCGCTCGACATCCTGCCGCACCGCGCGAGGTTGGACCGCCGGGTTCGCGGGCATCCTCGGAACATGGCCGTCTCCTCGAAGCTCCCCGTCGGTACCGCGCTCCTCTTTGCCGGCCTGCTCATCGCGCTCTTCGGCTCGTTCGCCGACAACGTCCTGGGTGGGGGCGGGCTCGTCCTCGCCCTGCAGCTCCTGCTCTGGGTAACCGGCGGCGTGATCGTGCTCGCCGGGGCGACCTCGACCGTGACGCTGCGCACCGGCCAGCGGGCCGGCCAACGGGGGCTGCGCCCCGTCGCGTAGGGCTCAGGCTTCGACGAGAAGGGCTTCTGCACGCCCGAGCAGCTCCTCGGCGTGGCTGGTCATCCGGCGCAGGCCGTACGCGTCGAGCGTCGCCCGGCGGAGCTCCGACGCACCTGCCTCCCGCAGCCGGCCCATGAGCTCGGCCAGTTCGTCGAGCGGGACCTCGTCGAGCGTCCTGGGGCCGAGCTCCCGGACCCGGACGGACGGGCTCCCGGCCAGTCGCAGGGTCTCGTCCCCCTGCCCCTCACGCTCCTCGATCACGAGCGCCCCCTGCTGCCGCAGCCGGTAGGCCGCCCCGCTGAGCGGGGCGCGGACGATCGAGGTGAGCTTCTTCCCGCCCGCAGCCTTGTTCAGGAGCCCGTAGGCGCGCGCGGCCAGGACCGGCCCCTCGGCGCCCACGATCTCAAGCAGCGCCCCGGCGATCTCCTCGCGCCCGGCGCTCCGCGGATCCGGCGTCGGCCTCGACTCCCAGCCCCCGTACGGGGTGAGCGCGACCCCCGCGGAGGAGGCGACGGTCGGCTCGGCCGCCAACCAGGCGGCGATCGGCCAGCCGGCGACCGTCTCGGCCGGCGCCTGCGGATCGGCGAGCTCGAGGACGTCGGTCATGCCGTGGGCCCGGAGCGTCTCC
>JACDAP010000447.1 GCA_013695395.1 Solirubrobacterales bacterium | reverse complement strand
GACGTTCATCGTCGACCCGGAGGTGAAGCGGGAGCGCTCGGAGGCGAGGAACACCGCGACCGTCGCGATCTCCTCCGGGGTGCCGAGGCGGCCGCCCTGGACGTGGCCGATGTACTCGTCGAACGAGAGCCCGAGCACGGCCTCGAGCTCGGCCTTGCGATCGTTGACGAGGTCGGTGCCCGCCCAGCCGGGGCAGACGGCGTTGACCCGCACGCCGTGGTCGCGCATCTCCATCGCGAGCGTCTTGGTCAGCGAGACGACGCCGGCCTTGGCGGCGCCGTAGTTGCCGGTCGCGGGTGCCCCGCCGAACGCCTTGATCGAGGCGATGTTCACGATCGAGCCGCCGCCGGTCTGGGCCATCGCGCCGGCCGCGTGCTTGTTGCAGAGGAAGACGCCGTCGAGGTCGACCGCAAGCACCTTGCGCCAGTCCTCGTAGGACATCTCGACGATCGGCGCGACCGTGGCGATCCCCGCGTTGGCCACCATCACGTCGAGCCGGCCGTGGCGCTCGACGGCACCGGCGACGAGCGCCTGCACCTGCGCCTCGTCGGTGACGTCGCAGGTGACGGCCTCTGCGCCCTCGATGCCCGCGGCGACGGCCTCGGCGCCCGGCCCGTCGATGTCGGAGACGATCACGGTCGCCCCCTGCTCGGCGAACGCGGTGGCGATGGCGGCACCGATGCCGCGTGCGGCTCCGGTGACGATGGCGACCTTCTGATCCAGGATGCTGGACATGGCTACATCACGCTCGCAGTCAGGGCGTTGTCAAGGACGTAGTGCGAGCCCGTGACGAAGCGGCTCGCGTCGGAGGCGAGGAAGGCGACGGTCTCGGCGACCTCCTCGGCGGTGCCGAGGCGCCCCTGCTTGAGCGCGACGACGTCGCCGAACTCGGCCTGGGTGGCCGCCTCGAAGGGGTCGACCAGGCGGGCGACCATCTCAGTGTCGATGAAGGCGGGGCAGACCGCGTTGACGCGGATGCCGGTCTCGCGGAGCTCGGTCGCGGCCGTCTGAGTCATCCGCAGGACGGCCGCCTTGGAGGCGCAGTAGATGCCGAGCAGCGGGGCGCCGCCGAGACCGGCGACCGAGCTCATGTTCACGATCGCCCCCTGGCTGGCAGCGAGGGCGGCGATCGAATGCTTCATGCCGAGCCAGACGCCCTTGACGTTGATCGACATCAGCGCGTCGAACTCCTCCTCGGAGATCTCGTGCATCGGCTTGCCGATCTCGATGCCGGCGTTGTTGACGAGCACGTCGAGGCCGCCGAAGGCGCCGACGGTCGCGTCGATCGCCCCCTGGACGCTCGCGGCCGAGGTGACGTCGCAGTGGACCGCGATCGCCTCGTCGCCGAGCTCCTCGGCGGCGGCGTTCACCGCGGGCTCGTCGATGTCGCAGAGCGCGACGCTCGCCCCGCGCTGGACGAAGAGCGTGGCGACCGCAAGACCGAGCCCGCGGCCGGCACCGGTCACGAGGGCGCGCTTTCCCTCGAGGTCGTAGGAGAGGCCGGTATCGGCCGGAGCGGCCGGATCGGTGACGCTCATGCCATCACCGCCGTCCGGACGGGGCTCACGGAGCCGATCGCGCCGGGTGCGGGGATCAGCGGCTGGGGGCTGACGTCGCCGCTCACCCGGGCCTGGCCACTGAGCCCGAAGGCCTGCAGCACCCCGAGCAGCTCGCGGTGGCCGAACGCCTGGCAGCCGGAGGCGAAGCCCACCCGCCGTGGCGCGCCGTGGACGAGGTGGTAGGCGGCGAAGGCCTGCAGCAGGCCGGTCTGCTTGTAGTTGCAGGCGCCGCGCAGGACGCAGTGGACGCTCCCCGCGGGACCGGTCGCGTAGACCGAGTCGAGGGAGGTGTTGACCCGCTGGTTCTCGCGCGGCGGCATCCCACCCTGGGTCTGGGCGGCCTGCGCCTCGAGCGCCGGCCCCTGCTCCTCCGGCGGCATCGCCGCGATCGCCTCCGTCATCTGCACGACCCCGGCCATCAGCGTCTGGTCGGCGACCCCGCCGAGCGCCTTGCAGCTGGCCACACGCGGGTCCCGCCTGAACCAGACCGGGTGGGCGGTGCCGCCCCAGCTGAGGGCGATCGCCGGCGCGTGCTGCCCCGGCACGTCGACGCTGAAGCTCGCCCCCGGCGTCCACGGGACGTACTGCTTGTTGTCCAGGTAGAAGTGGTCGGAGGCCAGGGTGGTGAAGATGGTCTGGGTGGAGGCGGTGGTCGGGAAGCCCTTCCAGAGGACGAGCATGTCGAGCGTGTCGAGGCCCGGGGTCTCGAGGCAGACGTTCGCCGCGATCTCGCCCGTGGTGTACATCTGCGCGATGCCGGGCGAGAGCAGCAGCCCGGCCTCGGCGAAGGCCGCGCCGTACTGCTCCTCGCACTCGATCATCCAGCTCTGCTCGCCGTTGGTGTCGGTGTAATGGCAGCCGGCGGCGAGCGAGGCCTGCACCGCCTCGTGCCCGTACTTCGCGAACGGGCCGACCATGTTGCAGACGACCCGGGCGCCGGAGAACAGCTCCGTCAGCGCTTCGACGTCGTGCTCGACCCCCGCCACCGCGTAGTCCGCGGTCTCGATGCCGGGGACGTGGTCCATGATCTCCTGGACCCGCTCGGCGTTTCGCCCGGCGGCGAGGAAGGACAGCCCGTGCTCGCGGAGATACTCCGCGACCAAGCGCCCCGTGTAGCCGCTGGCTCCGTAGACGACGACCTGCTTGCTCTCGCTCATGGCCCGACGCTACGCCCGGCCCCCCGGTGCCGCCGATGGCGGGTTCCGCCGCCTCAGCGCAGCGCCGCTGTGGGAAGCCACCAGATCGCCCGGCCGCGCTCGCCGACGGTGGGTTCGAGGCCCTCACCCGACCGGGACGAACTCGCGCTCCAGGGCCTCCCGGAAGCGCGCGAGCCCCGCGTCGACGAGCGGGCCGTCGCCGGACTCGGTCCACTCGAGCAGCAGTCCGCGGAGCATGAAGAACCCGAAGCCGGCGACGCTCTCCGGGCTGTCCCGCAGTCGCCAACGGGTCGCGTCTATCGCGTTGAGCTGGTCGGTGATCGCCGCCAGGAAGGCCGCCTTCAGGCGCAGGAGCGCCGCCTCCACGACCGGCGCGCCCGCGCCTCCGCCGATGAGCGCGAAGTACGCCCGCGACGGCTCGGGGACCGACGTGACGCCGGACCACATCGCGGCGACCGCGGAGGCGGCGAGCTCGCGGGGGGCCTGCCCGGGGGCGGCCGCCTGGCCGATGTTCGCGGCGATCTGCTCGCCGATGGTCTCCACTGCCCGGACCAGGAGCACATCGCGGCTGGCGTAGTAGTAGAGGACGTTCGGCTTGTCCACCCCGGCCTCCTCGGCGATGCGGCCGAGCGTCGCCCCGCCGTACCCGTCGCGGGCGAGCACAGTCGTGGCCGCCTGCAGTACGCGGGCGGCGGTCCTCTCTCCCTTGGCGGTACGGGGCGCGATCACGATGGCACGACGCTACAAGGTTTTTTACCCGATCGGTAGGTTCTCTGATACTACTGACGCCATGTCAACCCGTGAGGCCCTCGATCTCGACGCACTCCGCGTCGCCGACAACGAGCTATGGGAGCAGGGTCCGCCCCACACGGTCTTCACCGAGCTGCGCGAGCGCTGCCCCGTCCACTGGAGCAGCGGCATCACCCAGACCCCGGAAGATGCCGGCTTCTGGTCGGTCACCAAGGCCGCTGACGTCCTCGCGGTCAGCCGCGACTGGCAGACCTACTCCTCGGCGGAGAACTTCCTCGTCACCGATCACGGCGTCCCGCTCGAGCTCGTCAAGGGGATGTTCATCGGGATGGACCCGCCGATGCACGACCGGATCAAGTCGCTCTTCCAGCGGGCGTTCACGCCGAAGGCGATCGCGCAGCACGAGCCGGCCATCCGGGAGATCACCGCGGGGGTGCTCGACAGGCTCGACGGACGCGACGAGTGCGACCTCGTGCTCGACGTCGCCCAGCCCGTCGTCGCCCGCGTCATCGGCAGCTTCATGGGGCTCGCCCCGGAGGACGACAAGCCCTGGGCCGAGTCGATCAACCAGCTGCTCGGCTTCGGCGACCCGGTCTCCAATCCGAAGGGCATCGATCAGCTCGTGCAGGAGGACCTGCCGCCGATGTACGAGCGCTGCATGGCGCTCGTGACCGACCGCCGGGCGAACCCCACGGGCGACATGCTGAGCATCCTGGTCGAAGCCGAGATCGACGGCGACACGCTGAGCGACTACGAGATCTTCGCGGGCTTCGTGCTGCTCATGGCCGCCGGCAACGACTCCACCAAGGCGACCTACTCGAGCACCATGCGCGCGCTCATCGAGAACCCCGATCAGCTCGCGATGCTGGTGGCGGACCCGTCGCTCGCGCCGAGCGCCGTCGAGGAGGCGCTGCGGATGTTCCCGGCCTTCGCGCACTTCCGGCGCACCGCCACGAAGGACACCGAGCTCGGCGGCTGCCCGGTCAAGAAGGGTGACAAGGTCGCCATGTGGTACCCGTCCTCCAACCGCGACGAGGACGTCTACGAGGAGCCGCACCGCTTCGACGTCACGCGCAACCCCGAGCACCAGGCCTTCGGCGCGGGTGGCCGGCACTTCTGCCTCGGCACCGCGCTCGCCCGACTCGAGCTGCAGATCCTCGTCGGCGAGACGGTCAAGCGCTTCCCGAACCTGACGCTCGCGGGTGACCCCTCGTGGGTCGTCTCGCAGTTCTCGAGCCAGCTCCGGCACCTGCCGGTGCGGCTGCACGGCTGAATCCAACCAAACGAACCACAGGAGGCAGGGAATGTACGACTACATCATCGTCGGAGCAGGGTCGGCTGGGGCGGTACTCGCCGCACGGCTCTCGGAGGATCCGAGCGTCACCGTCGCGCTACTCGAAGCAGGGGGCGCGGACACCGACGACGAGATCCACATCCCCGCCGCGTTCGGCGCGCTCTTCAAGGGGCGCCGCGACTGGGACTTCTCGACCGAGCCCGAGCCCGGGCTGGACGGGCGCCGCGCCTACCTGCCGCGCGGCAAGATGCTCGGCGGCTGCAGCTCGATGAACGCGATGGTCTACATCCGCGGCAACCGCCTCGACTTCGACGACTGGGCGGCCGACGGTGCGGAGGGCTGGAGCTACGACGACGTGCTGCCGTACTTCAAGAAGTCGGAGGACAACGAGCGCGGTGAGGACCAGTTCCACGGAGCGGAGGGCCCGCTGCCGGTGCGCGAGAGCCGGGCCATGAGCCCGATCGCCGACGCGTTCGTCGAGGCGGCCAAGCAGGCCGGCCACGAGGAGACCCCGGACTTCAACGGCGCGCGCCAGGAGGGCTTCGGCCGCTTCCAGACCACGCAGGAGAACGGGATGCGCGCAAGCACCTCGGTGCGGTACCTCCACCCGAACATGGACCGCGAGAACCTGACGATCATCACCGACGCGCTCGCGCTGCGGATCCTGTTCGACGGGGACCGGGCCAGCGGGGTGGAGATCGACCACGCCGGCACCGTTGAGGAGGTTCACGCGGCGCGCGAGGTGATCCTCTCGGCGGGCGCCTACCAGTCCCCGCAGCTCTTGATGCTCTCGGGCATCGGCGACGCGGAGACGCTCCCGCTGCTCGGGATCGAGGTCCGCAATGACCTGCCCGAGGTCGGCCAGAACCTGCAGGACCACTGCATGACGCTCATCAACTGGAGCGCGGACCACGAGTCGCTGATGACCGCCCTGACGCCCGAGAACGTGGAGCTGCTGCAGACGGAGGGGCGCGGGCCGCTCTCCTCGAACATCGCGGAGGCGGGCGGCTTCATCCGCACCCGGCCGGGACTCGAGGCGCCGGACTGCCAGTTCCACCTGGCCCCGGTGCTGTTCCACGAGGAGGGGCTGGGCGCGGCCACCGAGCACGGCGTGGCCTTCGGGCCGGGCGTCGTGAAGCCGACGAGCCGTGGCTCGGTGGTGCTGCGGACGGGCAGCCCGTACGTCAAGCCGCGGATCCAGCACAACTACCTGACCACCGAGGAGGACAAGGCGACGATGCTCGCCGGGGTGAAGGTGGCGCTCCAGATCTCCCAGCAGGAGGCGCTCAAGCCGTTCATAACCGGGGAGTACAAGGCGCCGAAGCCGGACGCCAGCGACGAGGAGCTCATGGCCTTCATCGCCGAGCAGACGATGACGATCTACCACCCGACCTCGACGTGCGCGATCGGGCCGGTGGTCGATGCACGGCTGAAGGTGCACGGCGTCGAGGGCCTGCGGGTGGTCGACGCGTCGGTCATGCCGACCGTCGTGCGGGGCAACACGAACGCCGCGACGATCATGATCGGCGAGAAGGCCGCGGACCTCATCCGGGAGGATGCGACGGCACCGAGAGCGGTCGCAACAGCCTGACGGTACGGGCGCTGCCCCTCCCGGGGTAGCGCCCTCCTCCGTGGAGGCCATGCGTGGCGCGGGCTTTCTGCCCCTTGCGAGCAGTCAATCCACTCCACTCGGGGGACGCCGGGAAACCCGTGCCCGCGTAGCGTCGGCCTGGCACGCTCCCACCCCCCCTTCCGAAGGCTTCCCTCACATGAGCACGCAGACCCTGATTGAAAGCAACGAACTCTTCATCGGCGGTGACTGGGTCGCCCCGCAGGGGAGCGGCCGCATCGACGTTCACTCGGCCAGCACCGAGGAGCTCATCGGCTCGGTCCCCGACGGGACGAACGCCGACATCGATGCCGCCGTCGCCGCCGCCCGCGGCGCGTTCGACGATCCGCAGGGCTGGGCCGCCTGGACGGCCGAGGATCGCGCACAGGCCATGGAGCGCCTCGCCGACGCGCTCGACGCTCGGGCCGAGGAGACCTGCCAGCGCATCTCGATGCAGAACGGGATGCCGATCTCGATCGCCCAGCAGCTCGAGGGCGTCTTCCCGTCGGTGCTCCACCGCTACTACGCGGGCCTGATCCGCGCGACGCCGATGCGCGAGGAGCGCGCCGGCCTGCTCGGCGGCACGATCCTCGTCGAGAAGACGCCGGTGGGGGTCGTCGGCGCGATCGTCCCTTGGAACTTCCCGCAGGCCCTCGCCGCCTTCAAGCTCGCGCCGCTGCTGGCGGCGGGCTGCACCGTCGTGATGAAGCCGAGCCCGGAGACCGTCCTCGACAGCCTCACGCTGGCCGAGGCGATCCGCGAGGCGGGCTTCCCCGACGGCGTCATCAACATCGTCGCCGGCGGCCGCGAGCTCGGCGCCTACCTCGTCGAGCACCCGCGCGTCGACAAGGTCGCCTTCACCGGCTCGACCACCGCGGGCCGCACGATCGCCGCGCGCTGCGGCGAGCTGCTGCGCCCCGTGACGCTCGAGCTCGGCGGCAAGTCGGCGGCGATCATGCTCGACGACGCCGACCTGTCCACCGCCGCGGAGAACCTCTTCGCCGCGACGCTGCTCAACAACGGGCAGACCTGCTTCCTCGGCACTCGCGTCCTCGCGCCGCGGGCCCGCTACGACGAGATCCTCGGGGTCTTCGGCGGCCTCGCGAACGCGCTCCAGGTCGGCGACGCCCTGGACCCGACCACCCAGATCGGCCCGATGGCCTCCGCCCGCCAGCGCGAACGCGTCGAGGGCTACATCGCCAAGGGCAAGGCCGAGGGCGCGCGCGTCGTGGCCGGCGGCGAGCCGAGCGAGCAGGAGCGCGGCTGGTTCGTGCAGCCGACGATCTTCGCCGACGTGGCCAACAGCCAGACCATCGCCCAGGAGGAGATCTTCGGCCCGGTCCTCTCGGTCATCCCGTACGACTCCGACGAGGAAGCGCTCGCCATCGCGAACGACTCCGAGTACGGCCTGGGCGGCAGCGTGTGGACCGCCGACCAGGAGCGCGGCGAGGCGTTCGCCCGCCGGGTCCAGACCGGCAGCATCGGCATCAACCACTACATGATCGACCCGGCCGCCCCGTTCGGCGGCGTCAAGGCCAGCGGCATCGGCCGCGAGCTCGGGCCGGAGGGCCTGCAGGCGTACCTGTCGACCCAGTCGATCTACAACAAGCAGGGCGGCGCGGAGGCTGGGGCGCCGTAGGCGGCCGGGCGGGGCCGGCCTCTCGGCCGGCCCCGCGTGACCCGCCGCCTGGTCGCGAGCGCCACCGTGAGCTCAAGCGCCCCAAAAGCGGCCTCGGCCGACCGTCTGCTCCGGCCGGCCCCGATCCCGCTTCCCGCCGATACCGACCCGCGCCGCGAGCCGTCACCCGCCCGTCGGCCCGACGG
>JACDAP010000441.1 GCA_013695395.1 Solirubrobacterales bacterium | reverse complement strand
CGGCACTCTCGGTCGTCGTCTTCCACGCCACGGCGATCAGCGGCTTCAGCGCCACGAGCCGGATCGGACCCGTCACGGCGCGGCTCGACCTGGGGGTCACGCTCTTCTTCCTGCTCTCCGGGTTCCTGCTCTACCGGCCGTATGTCCTCGCCCGGGAGGAGGGCCGTGCGCCGATGCCGCTGCGCCGCTTCTACGGCCGGCGCCTGCTACGGATCGTGCCCGGCTACTGGCTCGCGCTCACGCTCCTGGCGCTCGGCCCGGGGGTCGGCGGGGACGTGCTCAGCCTCCCGGAGGGCCTGCGCTACTACCTGTTCGCGCAGAACCTCTCCACCGCGACCGTCCTGCAGGGGATCGGCCCGGCCTGGATCCTCTGCTCGAGCTCAGCTTCTACGTGCTACTGCCGCTCTACGCAGCGCTCGTCGCCCGGTGGCTCGCGCGGCGGCCCGCCGGGCGGAGGGTGGGGCCCGAGCTCATGCTGCTCGCCCTGCTCGGCGCGCTCTCCGTCGGCCTGTGTGTGCTGCAGGACAGTACTGGGACGGGGATCCCTCGACGCTCTCGCGCGTGGCCGAGCACGTGCTCTACGCGGCGATCGCGCTGCTGCTGCTCGCCCCGGCCACTTTGGCGCCCGACGGCACCGGCCGCATCCACCGGCTGCTGGCCTGGCGGCCGCTGGTGCTCCTCGGCTTGATCTCCTACGCGATCTACCTCTACCACCTGCCGCTGATGAAGTGGTTCCTCGGCCGGGGGGAGCCGGAGCGCCTCGTGCCCACGGCGCCGACCCTCGCGCTGCTCGCCTTCGGCGTGGTGAGCGCGATCGTCTGCGCCGCGCTCAGCTACTGGCTGCTGGAGCGGCCGCTGCTCGCGCGCCGGCGCCTGCGCTGACCCTGCCGGCCTGGTGGCGATCGACCACGCTGAGCGGATCAGCCGCCCGCCGGGCGCCAGACGGCGGTGCCCGGGTGGAACTGGGCCCAGGCGAACCAGAAGGACTCGTGGGCCGGCAGGTCCTTTCCGGCACGACGGACCCGGAGGCCGCCCCCGTCGTCCACGACCTCGACGTCGCCGACCCGCACCTCGCGTCCCGCCTCGAGCTGCTTGCGGGCGTCCTCGACCCCGAAGGCGACGACGGTGTCGCCCGCGGACACCCCGACGACGCGGGCCTGGACCGGCAGGCGTGGGTCGACGTCACCGATCGGGAAGATCGGGCCGTCGTCGTCGCGACCCCGGAGCGGGTCGACGTCGTACTCGCGACCGATCCCGCCGTCCTCGGCGATCACCTTCGTCTCCGGATGCGCGGCCTTCCACTGGCCCCAGGTGGAGCGCACGACGGTGACCTGCTCGAGCGTCACGCCGGCCTTGCGCAGCGGTCCGCTCACCGCCTCCCCGGTGAAGGTGTCGAACACCGAGGAGGTCGTCAGGTCGTACATCACCTTGTTCGAGCGGGTGAGCAGGCCAGAGGTCCGCAGGACGACGTCGGCCTCGGGGATCCTCGTCTCGTAGGCCTGCGCGGAGCCGCACAGGGTGCAGTAGGGGATCCCCAGCCGGACGTCGCCGAGCGTCAGGTTCACCATCTCGTGGATCTCCATCACGTTCTGCGGGAGCGCGACCGCCTCGCCGCCGGTGACGAGGCCGAAGACGTCGCGGTCGTCGTCCAGGTAGGAACCGCCGGCCACGTCCACGAGCTTCGGGTCGTCGAGCGCGGGGATGCACCCGTTCTCGCATTCTTCGGTGGAGCCGAGCGGGCGCTCGTCGATCCGGACCCCGCCCCAGCCGAGCAGCCGGTAGTCGATGGTCGCTCCCGGGTCCTCGAAGAACGGCTTCCAGCCCGGCTCGACGAGCAGCAGGTTCGCGGCCTTGAGCGCGCGGTAGTCGGGCGGCGCGGGCAGGTCCCAGGCGATCAGGTGGTCCTCGGCGGCCTGCCACGGGGAGCCGTCGGAGCCGGGCCGCGCGAGCGGGTCGACGCCGGTCAGCTGCTCGAACCCGTCCACGAGCGTCTTGCTGTCGGGGCCGGCGAAGACGAGGCGCATGGCGTCGGCGAGGACCCAGGCCAGCCGCGGGTCTCCGGAGGCGGCGATCGTCGCGACCGCCTCGTCATCGAGGTTGCCGACGCCGACCGATCGCGTCAGGGCGCGGGTCGCCTCCCGGACGCGGGCTGGCGTCGGCTCGTCGCGCGTCTGCGGGGCGGGCGGGAAGCCCGCGCGGGGCGTGGCCGGGG
>JACDAP010000437.1 GCA_013695395.1 Solirubrobacterales bacterium | reverse complement strand
CCGTGGGGGAGTGCTCAGGCCTTGTCGGCGGCAGCGTCGTCCGCGGCAGCCTCGGGCGCATCGGACGGCTCGCCGGCCGGCGCCTGCGTCGGCTCACCGGCGACGGTCGCGTCGCCGACCTCGGCCGCGGGGGACTCGGTCGCCTCGGCCGCGGGGGCCTCAGTCGCCTCGGCGATCGCATCAGACGTGGCGACCATCTCGTCGGTCGCCTCCTCGGCCTCGGCGGCGCTGGGGTCATGGAGCAGGCCGCTCTGCACGGCCTCCTCCGGGCCGGTGTAGCGGCGCTCGGCGACGCGGGCGCGCTTGCCAACCCGATCACGCAGGTAGTAGAGCTTGGCGCGGCGCACGTCACCGCGGGCGGCGACCTCGATGCGCTCGATCTTCGGCGAGTGCACGGGGAACGTGCGCTCCACGCCGACGCCGAAGGACTGCTTGCGCACGGTGAAGGTCTCACGCGCACCGTGGCCCTGGCGCTTGATGACGATGCCCTCGAACACCTGGGTGCGCTTGCGCGTGCCCTCGATGACCTGGAAGTGGACCTTGACCTTGTCGCCGGCCTGGAAGGCGGGGACGCGGCGCAGCTGCGCGCGCTCGAGGGATGCGATGACGGTGCTCATGAGAAGAGGGCGCGCGCGGGACGGAGGGGCTTCGAGAACTGCGGGTCGTGCGGACGCGTGCGGCGATCGATGGTAGCGAACCGGTCCTCGCGCCCGCCGTGACCACCCGACGGGCCGCCGGCCGGACGGCGCCGCGCGGCATCACGCCACACCTCGCTCGCGGCGGCCGGCGCCCCCTCAGGAGCCGCCGCGCTCCCGGCTGCGGGTCCGGCGCCAGTTCTCGATCTCCGCGTGGTGCCCGGAGAGCAGCACGCTCGGCACCGACCATCCCCGGTACTCGGCGGGCCGGGTGTAGTGCGGGTACTCCGGGTTGCCCTCCAGGGCGGCCGAGAAGCTCTCCTCCACCGCCGACTCGGCGTGGCCGAGCGCACCCGGCAGCTTGCGCAGGACGGCGTCGGCCACGACCATCGCCGCCAGCTCGCCCCCGGCGAGCACGTAGCGGCCGACGCTCAGGGTGTCCGAGGCGAAGTGCTGCACGATCCGCTCGTCGAAGCCCTCGTAGCGCCCGCAGAGCAGCGTGATCGCGGGCTCGGCGGCGAGCTCGTCGACGTAGGCGTCGTCGAGCACGCGGCCGCCCGGCGTGAGGGCGATCACGCGCCGTTCGGTTTTCAGCTCGATCGGATCGGTGCCGTAGAAGGCGCGGAGGGCGGCGTCCATGACGTCGACACGCAGCACCATCCCGGCTCCGCCTCCGAAGGGCGTGTCGTCCACCTGGGCGCCGCTCAGCGGCGTGTGCTCGCGCGGGTTGAGCGTCCGTAACTCGTGCCCTTCCGCGAATGCGTTGGTCACGTGACGCTGGGAACGGAACCAGTCGAACCACTGCGGGAAGAGCGTGACGACGTCGAGCTGCATCAGGCTTCCCCGAGGAAGGCGAGGTCGATGTCGATCGAGCCCGCCTCGAGGTCGACGCTGCGTACCGCGTCGCTGACGAGCGGGACGAGCAGGTCCCCGTCGCCATCGCGCTCGACCTCGAGCACCTCACAGGAGGGCAGGGCGAGCAGCGTGCGCACCACCCCGACCGGGCGCTCGCCGTCGGACACGCGGAGCCCCTCGAGGTCGGTGGCGTACCACTCGTCCTCCTCCAGCGGCGGGATGGCGGCGCGCGGCACGAGGAGCTCCTGCCCCCGGAGCGGCGCGAGCTCCTCGCGGTTGTGGGCGAGCGCGAGCCGGACGATCGGGCGGTCGGCGGTGCCGGCGAGCCGTTCAAGCGAGGTCTCCCGCTCGCCGATGCGGACCGGGTGCTCGTCGGAGAGCCGCTCCGGGCGGCCCTGGGTGAGATGGAAGGAGCCGTCAAGGCCGTGGGGCCGGCCGACGCGGCCGGCGACGAGCCACTCCGGCTCGGTCACGGAAGGACTCAATCGACGATGTCGAGGACGACGCGGCGCTTGTCCTTGACCGCTGCGGCCTTCAGGACGGTGCGCAGGGCGTTCGCCGTCCGGCCCCGGTTACCGATGATCCGCCCGTAGTCCTCCGAGCCGACGGCGAGCTCGAGCACGATCGTGCCGTCGTCGTCGTCGAACTGCTCGACCTGCACGGCGTCGGGCTCCTGCACGAGCAGGCGGGCGAGCTCCTCGAGCAGGTCGCGCACGGCGCTAGGCCGCGGGGGCGGCGGCCTCGGCGGCCTGGGCGCGAGCGTGCGCCTTGATCAGTCGCTTGACCTGGTTGGTCGGCTGCGCGCCCTTGGAGAGCCACTCCTCGATCCGGTCCTCCTTGAGGACGATCGTGGACGGCTCGGTCTGCGCGTTGTACTGCCCGAGGGTCTCGATGATGCGACCGTCACGCGGGGAGCGCTGGTCGGTGGCGACGATGCGCCAGACGGGGTCCTTGCGGCCACCCACACGGGTGAGCCGGAGTCGTACTGCCACTGAGGGTCCTCTCGAACGGAAGCTTGGAAGGTGGGGAAGGGTAGCGGGCCGCGCCCTCAGCGTGCACCCTTCATGAGCTGCTGCATGTCCGGCATCTTGCCGCTGCCGAGCGACTTCATCATCTTGCGCATCTGCGCGAACTGCTTGACGAGCTGGTTGACCTGTTGGACCGAGACGCCGGAGCCCTTCGCGATCCGCAGCCGACGCGAGCCCTTGATGAGCTCAGGCCGCCGGCGCTCCAGCGGGGTCATCGAGAGGATGATCGCCTCGATTCGGTCCATCTCCCGCTCGTCGACCTTCAGGCCTTTGAGCTGCTGGCCCGCGAAGCCGGGGATCATCCCGAGCAGCGACGTGAGCGGACCCATCTTGCGGATCTGCTTGAGCTGCTTGAGGAAGTCCTCGAGCGTGAACTCGTTCTTGCGGAGCTTGCGCTCGAGCTCCTTCGCCTCGTCCTCGTCGAACTGGCCCTCGGCCTTCTCGATGAACGAGAGGACATCACCCATCCCGAGGATCCGCTGCGCGACCCGGTCGGGGTGGAAGCGCTCGAACTGGTCGAGCTTCTCACCCGTCGAGGAGAAGAGGATCGGCTTGCCCGTGACCGCCTTGACCGAGAGGGCAGCGCCGCCGCGGGCGTCACCGTCCATCTTCGTCATGACCACGCCGTCGAAGTCGACCGCGGCACCGAACTGCTCGGCGACGTTGACCGCGTCCTGGCCGGTCATGGCGTCGACGACGAGGAGGACCGTCTGCGGCTGGACCGCCGCCTTGATCTTCACGAGCTCGTCCATCAGCGAGGCGTCGACGTGCAGGCGGCCCGCGGTGTCGACGATCAGGACGTCCTTGCCGTCCATCTTGGCCTGGTCGAGCGCCCAGCGGGCGATGTCGACCGGGTCCTTGTCGGTGCCCTGCTGGTAGACGGTGGCGCCGACCTGGGCGCCGACCTTGACGAGCTGGTCGACGGCGGCCGGGCGGTAGACGTCGCAGGCGGCGACCGCCACCGAGGAGCCGTGCTCGCTCATCAGGTGCTTGGCGAGCTTGGCCGTACCGGTCGTCTTGCCCGAGCCCTGCAGGCCGGCCATGAGGATCACCGTGGGCGGCCGGGACGAGAACGTGATCCCCGCGCTCTCGCCGCCCATGAGCGCGGCGAGCTCCTCGTTGACGATCTTGACGACTTGCTGGCCGGGGTTGAGCTGGCCGATCACGTCGGCGCCCATCGCCCGGTCACGGACCGTGGTCGTGAACTCCTTGACCACCTTGAAGTTGACGTCCGCCTCGAGCAGCGCGAGACGGATCTCGCGCATCGCCTTCTTGATGTCGTCCTCGCTCAGCGTGCCGTGGCCGCGGACGTCGGACAGCGTGGCCTGGAGCTTCTCGGAGAGCGCGTCGAACACACCCTGAGTCTAGATGGCTCGTGCTGCGCGGACCGCCCGTCGGGTCAGTACCGCTCACCGCCCGCGGCCGCGTAGGCCGTGAGCACCTCGCGGGCCTGCTCGCGGAGCAGATCGTGCGTCACGGAGATGCCGCGTGCCGCGAGCGCGCCGGGCCAATCCTCGGGCAGCGGACCCTCGTCGAAGCCCGTGAGCGTCTCGACGTCGGCGGCGCGCGCGCCGATCCAGAGCGCGTCGAGGCCGGCCCAGAAGGCGGTTCCGAAGCACATCACGCACGGTTGCGCGCTCGTCGCGAGGACGAATGGGCCGCCGGGCTCGTCGTTCAGCCGCGGGCGCCCGAGCCGCGCCTGCGCGGCCAGCAGCGCCTTGACCTCCGCGTGCGCGAGGGAGCTGCCCGTCGTCTGCACCACGTTGACGCCCGCCCCGACCACCGTTCCGGCGCCGTCGAGCACGAGCGCCCCGAAGGGACCCCCGCTGCGCCGGCGCACGTTCTCCGCAGCCAGGTGCACCGCGACGGCCATCGCCGCCTCGGGGTCGCCGGGCGGAACCGCCGCGGGGGTCGCGGCGGCCAGCCAGGCGGGCGGTGCGAGCGGCGCTCGGA
>JACDAP010000423.1 GCA_013695395.1 Solirubrobacterales bacterium | reverse complement strand
GCAGCAGGGGGATGGTGCCCGCGGGCCCCTCGGTCGCGACGGACGCCATGAACGTGAGCGTACCGGCCGCGCCGGTACGCGACCCAGCGAGCGCATCCTCGGCCGCGCGCGCGTGCTCGGCCGCGCGGGCGCTCCCGAACCGCCCGCCATGTTCCTCGCCCCACGTGGAAAAGGGCGGGCGGTTCGCCCCAGGGTGGGGCGCTCAGTCCGGGGCGCGCCCCACCAGCACGCTCACGGCGTCGCCCGCGTCGTCGAACTCCGCGACCTTCTCGAGGCGCGCCCAGGGCAGCGCCGCCGCGTACTCGGCGACGGTGCGGAACGTCCAGTGCCCGGCGGCCGGCTGCTCGGAGACCGACTCGGCGAGCATCACCAGGCCGCCCGGGGCCAGGACGCGTCGCAGCTCCTCGCCGACCCGGGCGAGCGCATCTGCGCTGAGCCCTCCCAGGACCAGGCAGGTGAAGGCGACGTCGGCCTCCCCCGTCGCGAGCGGGAGCGGACCGGCGGGATCCTCGAGAAGGCGGTAGGCCACCGCCGGGTGCGGCGGCGCCAGCGCGAGCATCTCGGCGACCGGGTCGACCCCGATCGCTCGGCCCGCGAGCCCGGCCAGGTCGGCGGTCAGGCGGCCGACGCCGCACCCGAGGTCGAGCACCGTGAGCGGTGGGTGGCCGCCGGTCGGGATGAGCTGGCCGAGGATCGGCAGCAGCACCCCGCGGTGCAGGTCGGTGACCGCGTCGAGCGGCGCGTCGTGGTCGAGCCCCAGCACGGAGCGCTCTCCGAGCTTCCGGGCGCGCGCCGCCCAGTACTCGACGCCGTCCGTCGCGGCGGTCACCGGGAGACGACCGGGTTGAGCGGCGTGTCGATGACCTCGCCCGGTCGAGCACCCGGCAGGAACTTCTCGAAGTCCCCCGAGACCATCGTCGGGCTGTCGACCAGACGGGCGCCGTCGGCGAAGTAGGTCGTGGCCATGACCTGGCGCGGCCGGGTCGTCGCGTTCCCGCGCGCGTAGTGGAAGCACCATGCGTGGTGGAAGCTCACCTCGCCGAGCGCGAACGGCGAGTCGTCGACCCGCACCTCGGCGGCCTTGAACGCCTCGGCGACGCCGCGGTCGTAGGAGGTGTCCTTCGTGTTGAAGTCGACCTCGTCGGCGACCTTCCAGGTCTCCTTGCCCGCGGCGAAGGCAAGCGGGCCCATCGGCGCCGGGATCGCCTGGAGCGGGATCCAGCTCGTGACGATCTCCTTGGAGGCGATCGGGAAGTGGTGGGCGTCGAAGTGCCACGGGGTGCGCCCGCAGCCGGGCGTCTTGGAGAGCACGTTGTCGTGGTAGATCCGGGCGTCGGCGACACCGAGCAGGTCGGCGGCCAGGCGGCCCAGGCGCGGGGAGAGCGCGAAGAGCCGGAGCACCTCGGACTCGCCCTGCCACATCATGTCGAGGCTGAGGAAGCCCGAGCGGCCGGGGCCGTCCCCCGTGGCGGCGAGCGCCTCGACCTCCGCACGACCGAGCGCGAGGGCACCCTCGCTCAGCACGCCGGGGAGCTTGATGTAGCCCTCCGCGCGGAAGCGCTCACCGTCCTCGGCGGCCAGGTCGTACGGGGTCGCGAGCTCCTCCCGGAGCTCGTCCACCGAGAGCGCGCAGGCGGGCTCGGGCGGCGGGTCGACCTCGACGAGCTCGGTCAGCGCGTCCTCGTCCGAGGCCAGGGAGAGGTACCAGTCCCACCAGTCCGCGTTGGACTGCTCCCACTGCGTCTCGACCCCGGACTCGCGGGCGTGCTCGGCGCTCAGGATGCGGCTGTCCACGGCGTGGCTCCCTCGTCGTCGGAGAGGACGACGCAGTCGACCTCGTGGTGGAACCGGTAGACGCCGGCCGCGGTGTCGTGGCAGCCGCGGAGGTACGCGCCGACCAGCGGCGCCTCGAGCAGCTCGGCCAGCGGGACGGTGTCGTCGAAGAGGCAGCGCTGGAGGAAGCCCTCGAGCACCGCGGTGTCCTCGGCGGCGACGACGTGCTCGTAGCGCAGGCGGTGGACCTCGGGCTCGGCGCCTTGATCGCGCATCGCCGCGATGAGGTCGTCGGAGGCGACGTACGGCGTGCCCTCCCCGCCGCGGACGCCCTCGAGGAACGCCTCGTACACGTCGATGTAGTGTCCGCCTCGGGCGCCCTGGGCGAGGAACGAGAACCCGCCGGGGGCACGCGCAGCGAGGTAGCGCGCGACCGCGGCGTCGAGCTTGGCGGGCTCCAGGGCGTAGAGCGCGTGGGTGGCCCACACGACGTCCCACGGCCCCTCCTCGGGCGCGAGGTCCTCCATGGTGGACTCGTAGTGGGTGCCCTCGGCGAAGGGCGCGCTCAGTGCCGCGGCGGCCTCGGTGAGCGAGAAGGCGCTCGGATCGAGCAGGTCGTAGCGGAGCTCGCGGACGCCCTCCAGCCCGGCGTAGGCCGTAAGCGCCTGCGGGAACTTCCCGCTGCCGCAGGCGACGTCGAGGAGCGTGAGCGACCGGTCCGATTGCATCCGCCCGAGCAGGGCGCTCCAGTCGAGCGCCTTGGCGAGCAGCTCGTAGTCGAGGCGGGCGAGGGCGTAGAAGGCCTCCATCTCGCGCCGGCCCTCCTCGCTCCAGTGGGCGAGGCTGCGCGCCGCGGTGTCCGCGGGCGCCGGGGAATCTGTGGACACGCCCGTTGACCGTAGAGGGTCAGGTGAGCGCCGCAGCGCCGGGCGGCGGCGCCGCGCGGCCGGGCTCGCCGTAGCCGACCGCCGCTCCGTTGCGCCGCGTGCGGGGTTCGGGACGGATGATGCGCTCTCGACGCAGGAACCCGAGCCCCGGGAAGGAAATCGTCCCGGTGCGCTCTTCCGCCGCGACCCTCTTCCTTCTCGCGCTGCTGGCCGCCGCGCCCGCCGCCTCAGGCCAGGCCGGCGCCAAGTCCGCGAGCGGCAGCGGCGGTGCCGCCTCGACGCAGGCCGCCGACCC
>JACDAP010000415.1 GCA_013695395.1 Solirubrobacterales bacterium | reverse complement strand
GATTCCCCGACACCCGGTGTCAGCGCATCGGATGCAGGTCGATCACGTGCATCATCCATCACCGCCCTCGCTTCCGGTTCTTCCGCGAGTGCTCCATCCGCGCCCGCTTCGCTGCGAGGCGCGCGTCGTGGTCGGCGTCGACCCGCAGGGAGGCGAGGATCTGGGACTCCTCGGCGAGCTCCGCGCTCTGCGGCGCGGCGGCCAGCGCGGCGCCCGCCGTGTCGAGGAAGGCGCGGGCTCCGTCGAGGTCGCCGTGGGACATGGCGTCGGCGGCGCGGCGCTTGGCCTCCTGGGTCTTCTGGAAGAGGAGCTCCTCCCGGACGACCGGGTCGGGGATGCGGCCGGCGGCCTGGTCGCCGGGGACGACGTTGACGTGCAGCTCGGTGCTGATCGTGTGCTCGGTCAGCTCGGGCACGGCGACGTAGCGCAGCTCGACGGTCGCGATGCAAGCGAGGCCGAGGGCGACCTTGGCGGGGACGGCGAAGCTGAGGACGAGCTTGCGCGCCTCGCCGGCCCACAGGTCGCCGAGCTCGATCATCAGGCCCTCGCTGATCGGGTTGGTTGGCAGGTCGTGCCACACGGTCACGCTCTCGACGCTCGCCTCCGGGCGGACGACGAGGCTCGCGGCCTGGACGGTCTTCGAGAGCAGGCCGCCGACCTCCCCGGCGACCACGGCGCCCGCCGCGTCCCCGTCCGGCGCGAAGGCGTGGCCGCCCTGGCCTCCCCCGGCGACGGCGGCCAGGAGCAGCTCGTCGTAGTCGAGGCCGATCCCGATCGTGGAGGTGGTGACGCGCTCGCGGTGGGCGCCGGCGGCGAGCCCCGCGAGGCGGTCGGGATCGACGATGCCCTCGTTGGCGCGGCCGTCGCTGAGGAGCAGGAGCGTCGCGCCGCCCGGGCCCGCGGCGCGCCGGGCCTCCTGCAGCCCGCGCATGAGCCCGGCGGAGAGGTTCGTCATGCCGCCGCTCACCACGCCCGCGATCGCCTGCTTGACCGCCGCCTTGTCGGTCAGCGGGCCGGCGGGGACGACGACCTCGACCTCCGTGTCGAACGTCACCAGGCCGAACGCGTCGGCCGGCGAGAGGCGGTCGACCAGCGCGGAAAGGGCTCCGAGCGCGGCGTCGAGCCGGTCGCCGCGCATCGAGCCGCTGCGGTCCAGGACGACCTGCACGGTCGCGGCGGCGCGCGGCTCGGCGGCCGGCATCGGCGGGGCGACGAGCTCGAACAGCGCGGTGACCTCGTCCTCGCTCTCGAGCGCGACGAGGTCGATGTCCAGGTGGGCGTTCAGATGCATGGGTGAGGCTCCTCTTCTGGCCGCAGGCGGCCGCGGGACGGGTGACGTGGTCGCGGGCCGGCGGGTCCGCCCACAGGTGAGGGGTCGCGCGGCGGGCCGCGGAGCTGACACTCAGCGTCGACGCCTGCGCGCCGTGCGCTCCTTCAGCTCGTGCAGTTGGTCGGTGCCGCGAACGCTTGGAAAGGTTTCCTTCCGAATGGTACGATTGCTTTCCATGAACGTCTCCGCCCCCCAACGATCGATCGCGCCCGGGACCGAGGGCGACGTGCTCGTCGAGCTCGCCGCCGTCGACGTGCCTCGCTCAGGGAGGCAGATCGCCGAGCGCACGGGCCGTTCGCATGTCGCGGCCTCCCGCGCACTCAGGCAGCTGGCCGAACAAGGGCTCGTGATCGCAAAGTCACATCCGCCGGCGATCCTCTACTCACTCAACCGCGACCACATCGCCGCTCCGGTCGTCCAAGCAATGGCCGACCTGCGCTGCGAGCTTCTGCGCCGACTGCGCGAGCACTTCGAGCGCTGGTCCCCTGCTCCGAGCCACGCGAGCTTGTTCGGGTCGACGGCACGCCGCGACAGCAACGAGCAGTCAGACGTCGACCTGCTCGTCATCCGCCTCGACGACGTCGACGCCGACGACCCCCGATGGGAGCAGCAGCTCAGCGAGATCTCGGACGACGTGTACCGCTGGACGGGCAACCACGCACAGATCGTCGAATTCGGTGAGTCGGAGTTCCGCGGACTCATCGACGAGGACCACCCGACGATTGCCAGCATCCGAGCCGACTCCGTGCTGCTGGCAGGCCGTCGGCTGCCAGCCCGTTCGGCTCGCCGTAGGGCGACCTAGTGAACATTCGCACCCAAGACGGTGATGCCGCGCAGGCGCGCAACCGCCTGCAGTCGGCGCAGGCTTACCTCCAGGTCGCTGAGATGGTCGCCGAGGACGACAGCGACGACGCGCTGCGCGGGGTGGCTGCCGGCCTCGCGGTGCTGGCCGGTATTGCCGCTTCGGACGCCGTTTGCTGCGCGGCACTCGGCCGTCGGTCGCGAGGCGACAACCACAAGGACGCCGTGAAGATCCTCGGTTCGATCAGCGAGGAAGCGAAGTTGGCTGCCACGTCGCTGCGACGCTTGATCGACATCAAGGATCAGGCGCACTACGGCTTCACGACGGTGTCAGCCCAGACCCGCACCACATCGCTGAACGCCGCGCGGAAGGTCGTCGCCTTCGCCGAGCAGACCGTCGCCTGAACCAGCCACGGTCCGGACGACGAAGGATGCGGATGCTCGTGCGGGCGAGCAGAACGACCAAGGCCGGAGCCCGCTTGCTCAGCCTCGACGCCTGCGCGCCGTGCGCTCCTGCAGCTCGTGCATGACCGACCAGACGCGCCCGTAGGCGGCGGCGCGCTCGGAGCCCTGCCGCTCGGCGACCTCGCTCTTGAAGTTCGGGTAGTCGATCTGCTGGGCCTGGGCGGCGAGGTCCGCGGCCAGGACCGAGAAGGGGACGCTCGTGCGGAAGCGGTAGTCGCGGTGCGGGGTCTCGGTCGGGGCGGGGGCGCCGGTGCGGGCGCAGAACGCCTCGAGGTCCTCGAGGACCCGGGCGCGGACGAGCGCGTGGCCGGGAACGTCGTAGTCGGCGACGATCGAGAGGAAGCCGGTCGGGGTGAAGAGCCACATGGCCGAGGGGTCGGCGGCGTCGGGCGGGGTCTGACAGCACGCGCGCGGTCGGGCCGCGCTTTCGAGCGAGACTTGCAACACATCTGTCCTGTTCGGTGGCACCGTCCTCAGTGATCGTCGAGGCATGGATCCCCACCCGCTTGCGTTCTGAGCACGACGCGCCAGAATCGTGCAATGGCCACCACGGCACTCGACCTGCTCATGCCGGTGTACCGCATCTCGGTCGACGAGTACGAGCGCATGGGCGAGATCGGGCTGTTCGACCAGAAGCGCGTCGAGCTCATCGAGGGGGTCATCGTTGAGATGAGCCCGATCGGTCGGCGACACGACCGTGGCGTCTCCTGGCTGACTCGCACCATCACGCTTCAGCTCGACGACACCGTGATCGTCTCCCCGCAGGGCAGCATCGCCCTGCCCCAACTCGGGTCGATGCCCCAGCCCGACCTCGCGGTTCGCACCACGGCGGAGATGCTCGGACACAGCGACGACCCGCTGCGCCTCCTCGTCGAGGTCGCCGACAGCTCGCTGCGCTACGACCGGATCACCAAGTCCCGGCTCTACGCGCGAGCCGCCATCGGCGAGTACTGGATCGTCAACGTCGAGGAGGAAACCGTCGAGGTCCACACCGAGCCGGCGGGCGAGTTCTGGGGGCGCCGCACGGTGCACGGCCCCGAGGACACGCTCGAGCCTGTCGGTCTACCCGGCGTCGGTGTTGCCCTCGCCCCGATCTTCGACGCCATCGCCGGCCGCTCGGGCTGAGTCGCTCCGAGGAGCAACCGTCAGTACGGAGGCCGGAGACGTTCGAACATCGGGAAGTGCTTCACGTTGCCGGTGGCGAGCTCGGCTCCCAGTTCGATGGTTGTTGCGGCAATGACGAGGTCCGCAACACCGATGCTCCGATGGCTCTGACGAAAGAGTCGTCCGAGCTCGCCTGCGTGACGGCTGATCGCCTCGTCCACCGGCGCCCAACGAAAGGTCTGCAGCAGACGCTCCGTCGGCCCGCGTTCCGCCGATCGCACGCCTTGAAGGATCTCCACCCGAGTGAGCTCGGAGCAGGTCGGCAGGTGGCTGAGCCCCGACAGCCAGCTCGTCGCCTCCGGCCGGCCGCGGAGGACGTCGATGATCACCGATGTGTCGAGGATGACCGTCGTCACCGCGAGCCGCGATCGAGGTCGTCGAGCCGCGCCGCGTCCCGCGCACGGAGCTCGTCGACGTACTCCGCGCCGTGCGGCAGGTAGTCCGCCACCCCAGACGCTTCGGACACCGCCGCGCGCATCCGGGCGAGGCCGGAAGAAGCCGCTGTCACATCGTCGGCGAAGAACGCATCGACCGCGTCCCGGATGATCGCGGACTTGGTGACGCCCGTCGCGCGGGAGCGGGCCTCCAACTGCGCTTCCTGCTCTTCTCCGAGATAGATCTGCGTGCGGCGCATGGTGTATGCAGCATACATCGCTTCACCTGGGTCGTCCGGTCTGCGGCGCCATCGGCGGTCGCTCTGGCTGACGCACTGCGGGTGACGCCGGTCAGGCTGCGGCGGCGACGAGCCGGTCGAGCTCGTCGAGCACCCGCCTGAGCTCCGCGAGGGCCGGCGCGGCTCCCTCCCCCAGCGCCTCGGCCCGCTCGTCGAACGCGTCGAGCAGCGCCCGGTAGTACCACAGCACCGGCCCGCTCTCGCGCGCGTTGAAGCGAGACCAGAGCTCCTCGCCGTCCGTCCGGTAATCGGCGAGGATCGAGCGGGCGTTGTGGAGCTTGTCGGCCAGGGAGACGCGCAGCTCGTCGCCCTGCTTGTCCGCGATGGCGGCGAGGTAGGCCTCCTTGCGCTCGCGCCACGGCGGCTTCGGCACCTCGTCGGTGTCCGAGTTGGCGGCGACGATCCGGGCCGCGTCCGCGCCGAAGGCCTGCCGGATGTTCTCGAGCATCTCGGGGCCGCCGCCGTCCTCGACCGCGTCGTGGAGCAGCGCGCCGATCGCCTCGGTCTGGGTGCCGCCCATCTCGAGCACGATCGAGCAGACCGCGAGCAGGTGGGCGGTGTACGGGACCTCGGTGCCCTTTCGCAGCTGGCGGCGGTGGTGGCTCGTGGCGAGCTGGAGCGCTCGGTCGAAGTCGGTGGTGAGGAGTGGTCGTGACGTGTGGCTCTCGGGCATGGGCACTCTTTCGGTCAAGCGGCAGGACGCCTCGCACCTACAGGGTCGGCGAACGAAGGGTCGAGCTGACACGTCAGAGCCGGCGCGTTGCGTGCGACCCCGCGGGATGGACATCATCAACGTCACGTTCGCGTGCCGGTCTTGAAGTGCCGGAGCTCCTCCGTCAGGCCTCAGACCCGCTGAGCTCAGGCTCTGCGAAGGTCCTCGACGGCGCAGGGAGCGTCGTCGAGGTTGATGAGCTCAGGGTCGCCCGTGAGCAGCGGAAGGCCGTGTGCTGCCGCGGTCACCGCCGCGAAGCAGTCGCCGAGCGCCATCGGTGCGCGGGCCTTCAGCCGCGCGGCTTCGATCATGCGCGCGGTTCCAGGGAGGTCGGGGGCGAGGGTCGCGCGGAGCGCGGTGATCGTGGTATCGGCTTGGTCGCGGCCGTGGTCGCGATCGAGGCGGTAGTAGACCTCGACGAGGTTGACCCAGCTCACGACCGGCCGATCGGTGAGCGTTGCTTCGACGCGGGTGAGGGCTGGCTCCTCGCCGTCCAGCCAGGCGAGGATCGCCCACGAGTCAAGGCAGACGTTCACCGGGGCTCGTCGGCGCGGTCGGCGAGCAGCCGGGCCGCCATCCCGCTTCCTGCGAAGCGACCGCCGAGCCCGCCAGGCCGGTTGGCGAGGACCACGACGACCCGCTCGTCGTGGACCTCGAACTCGACCTCGTCGCCCGGATGCAGCCCGATGCGATCCCGGATCGCCTTGGGGATCACCACTTGCCCCTTTGCTCCGATTCGCACGGTCATACTCGATAAGTATGATCGATTTGGAAGCGCGGTCAAGCGAACAGCTGAGCGCTCGCCGCTTCTCCGTCCCGTCCTACCGGCGCCGGCGCGACGGGCGGCGGATGCTCCCCCGCGCCGACGGCGGCGGCCCGAAGGCGGTGAGCGCCACGAGCTCCCCGTCCAGTTCGAGGACCGAGCCCGAGTGGAGCGCCGTCGAGA
Organism: Solirubrobacterales bacterium; assembly: GCA_013695395.1. GTDB lineage: Bacteria > Actinomycetota > Thermoleophilia > Solirubrobacterales > Solirubrobacteraceae > Paraconexibacter. The sequence goes on along the minus strand of JACDAP010000415.1, from coordinate 241 downwards.
AGACCGCCTCCTCACCGAGGCCGATCGCCGGGCGGCTACGTCGGGTCGCGCCGAGCGCGATGTCGAGGAACCACTGCACGTCCTCCAGACCGGGGGGCTCGGTGTCGGGCCCGTGCTCGAGGGCGTCGAGCGCGTACCCGGCGACGAGCGGTGCGTGGAGCGCGGCGTAGACGTCGGCGCGGCCGACGAGGTCGACGACCTGCACCCGCCCGCCGACGCAGCAGACCGCGCCGAGCTGGCC
>JACDAP010000399.1 GCA_013695395.1 Solirubrobacterales bacterium | reverse complement strand
GGCGAGCTGTTCGCCGCGCAGGCGCTCGCGGCCGCCTGAGCGCTCCTGGTGCTCCGGTCCGCCTCCGGGCGGGCCGGGCGCTCCGGGAGACGGGAGCGGGCCGGGGCCCCTGCACAGCGGCCAGCAGACCGGCGCGTTCGAGGTTCCTTTCGCTCGGCGGAACGTTCCTCGAGCGCGACCGTCCCGCCGGCTACGAGCGGGACGCGGCACGGGCGGCGACCAGCGCGACGCCCCGCGGGCTCCGTGGCTCCTCGCAGCGACCGAGCTCCCAACGGGTCCGCTCCGTCCGCCAGGCGGCGGCACGTTCCTCGACCTGCCAGCCGGTGAGGAGCGTGTGGAGGCCGGGGAGGTCGTAGACGCGCTGGAAGTCGTCGACGCTCGCCTCGGCCGCGAACGGAACGGTGAGCAGGAGCCGTCCGCCGGGCTCGACCAGCTCAAGGAGCCGGGCCACCGCCGCTCGGTCGCCGACCGCTCCCTCGCCGCCCGCGTAGTGGCCGAGCCCGAAGTGCTCGACCGCGGAGAGCGCCACCGCCACGTCGTACGGGCGCGCCGGCGCGTGGTCCTCCAGGCGCTCCGCACAGACCGTGAGGTTCGGATGCTCCACCGGGTAGCCACGGGGGTCGACGACCATGACCTGATGGCCGAGCGTGGCAAGGGAGAGCGCGACGGTGCTCTCGCTTCCACCCACGTCGAGGATCCGCTGCGGCGCGGCTCCCACCCGGGAGAAGACCCACGGCTGCTCGACGATGCGTTCGTTGACAAGGAGTACGCCGACGCCGCCCGCGCAGTGCTCGACCGGCACCGGTGGGTTGAACCACACCCCCGACTGCGCCGCGTACCCGTCGGGCCCGTGGGCCCAGTTGAGCGCGGCGGCGACCGGCGCGGACAGCGACGCGAGCGCCCGCCCCGGCTCGCTCCGCTCCAGCTCGAGGAAGCCGAGCCCCGCCAGCTGCGCGCGGGCCAGGCGGTCGAGATCCTCGAGCCGATCGTGCACGGTGACCGGCGCACGGCCGAGCCGGTCGGCGACGAGGCTGTCGAGCCAGAGCACGCGCTGGTCCAGCACGGCGCGGGCGGGACGGCCGGAGAGGCGGCGGAGACGTTCGCGAAGCATCCGGGCAGCCAACCACGTCGTACCCCTGAGGTGCGCAAGAAGGGCGACCTCCCCACCAAGATCTGCGCGACCTGCGGACACCCGTTCGCGTGGCGGAAGAAGTGGGCGCGCTCGTGGGACGAGGTCCGCTACTGCTCCGGGCGCTGCCGCCGCGCCCGATCCGTGATCTCCGGTGACGTTCTGCAGGCCTGACGACCAAAAGGTGACCGGCATCGCCGCCGACGCAGACGCCGGTGCCCCTCTACCCGCGCGCCGCCGCCTTCTCGTCCATCCGCTTCGCCGCCGCCGCGTGCTGCGCCTCGGGATCGCGGCCGCCCGCCACCCGCGGGGCCTCCTCCCGGATCTCGTCCATCAGCCGCGCCACGAACGCACTCGGCTCCTCGCCCGGCTGCAGCTGACCACCCGCCGGGGGGAAGAAGCGGACGCTGATGCGGGGGCGCCGCGGGAAGCGCACGATCGCGATCGTGTCGACCACGGCGACGTTCACCACCGTCGCCTCCGGCACCTCCCGGGCGAGCACCCCGAGGCCGGATCGGGCCCGGAGCTCATGCCCCCAGGAGAGCGTGCCCTCGGGGAAGATCCCGATGCAGGCGCCGTCCCGCAACTCGCTGATCGCGTCCTGCATCCCGCCCTCGGGCCCCTTGCCCCGGTAGAGCTTGATCTGCCGCATGCCGTCGAGGATCTTCCCGAGCACGGGGTTCTTCCAGAGCTCCGCTTTCGCGAGCGCGCGGATCTGGCGCTCCCTGCGCGCGGCGACACCGACCGCCACCGGGTCCCAATGGGAGTCGTGGTTGACCGCCATGAGCACCGGCCCGCTCGTCGGCAGGTGCTCGAGACCCTCGACGCGGAGCCGACCCCACCGCCTGATCACCACGCCACAGACGGTCATGGCCACCCGGTAGGTCCTCGTGATCGGCTCGCGCACGCCCGCCATCCTGGCAGAGCCTGGGAGCAAGCTCACTGATCCGTCGAAGCCGCTTGCCACGAACCCACCTGTAGATGACCGCTCCCCGCAAACGCATCGCGATCGTCGGAGCCGGAGTCTCCGGGCTCGTCACCGCCCACCTCCTGCACGCCCAGCACGACGTCACCGTCTTCGAGGCGCAGGACCGCGCGGGCGGCCACGCCTGGACCGTCGACGTCGACCTCCCCGACGGGCCACTCGCGGTCGACATCGGCTTCCTCGTCTTCAACGACCGCAACTACCCGCACTTCGAGGCCCTGCTCGCGGAACTGGGCGTCGAGAGCCGCGCCTCGGACATGAGCTTCAGCGTCTCCGACGGCGCCGACTTCGAGTACGCCGGCAACGGCCCGCGCGGGCTCCTCGCCAATCCGAAGCACCTCTACGACCGGAAGTTCCTGAAGATGGTCGCCGAGTACATCCGCTTCAACAAGGACGCCAAGGCGCTCATGGACGGGGACGAGGATCCGTCGCTGCGCGACTGGCTGCGCGATCTCGGCTACTCCGACTACTTCGTGCACCGGCTGATCGTGCCCCAGGCCTCCGCGGTCTGGTCGGCGGATCCGGAGCAGATGTGGAGCTTCCCCGCCCGCTTCCTCGTGCAGTTCTTCGACAACCACGGGCTGCTCGGCTTCCGCGACCGGCCCGAGTGGCGCACGGTGGTCGGCGGCTCGCGGCGGTACGTCGAGGCGATCATTGCGCGGCTGGGGAGCGAACGGGTCCGCCTCGGCGCCGAGGTGACGGCGGTCGAGCGCGACGCCGACGGCGTCACCGTCACCGCGCGGGGCGGCGAGCCCGAGCGCTTTGACGAGGTCGTCCTCGCGACCCACTCCGACCAGGCGCTCGCGCTCCTCACCGAACCGACGGGGCTCGAGCGCGAGCGGCTCGGCGCCATCCCGTACCTGCCGAGCGAGCTCGTCCTGCACACCGACACGAGCCTGCTGCCCCGCCGCCGTGCCGCCTGGGCGAGCTGGAACGCCCACTACGTCGAAGAGCCCATGGGGACCCCCGCGGTCTCCTACTGGCTCAACAACCTCCAGGGCCACGAGATCGACCGGGAGCTCATCGCGACGCTCAACCTGACCGACCGCATCGACCCCGCGAAGGTCATCGCCCGCTTCGACGTCGCCCACCCGACCTACACCCCCGACGGGATCGAGACCCAGCGCCGCCACGCCGAGATCTCCGGGGTGAACCGGACCCACTACGCGGGCGCCTACTGGAGCTGGGGCTTCCACGAGGACGGCGTGAAGAGCGGCCACCGGGTTGCCGCGGCGATCCTCACCGCCGAGCCGGACCGGGCGATCGCATGACCGCCAGCGCGCTCTACGTCGGTGAGGTCCGCCACCGCCGCCTCGGCCCGCAGGCCAACGAGTTCAGCCATCCGCTGAGCTTCCTCTACGCCGACCTGGCGGAGCTCCCCACGCTGCTCGGCGGCCGGTTCGTGAAGCCCACGCCGGGCGTCGTGCGCGTACGACGCCGCGACCTGCTCGGTGGGGCCGACGGCCCACCGACAGCGGTCGCCGTGCGGCAGCTGATCGAGGAGCGCTCCGGGCGCCCGGCGCCGACCGGCGCGATCCGCGTGCTCACCACGCCGCGCACGCTCGGCACCGCGTTCAACCCGCTCACGCTCTACTACTGCTTCGACGAGGACGAGCAGCTCGACAGCGTCGTCGGCGAGGTCACGAGCACCCCCTGGCTGAAGCGCCACGCCTACGTCCTGCGCGCAAGCGGCGACGAGCGCGTGATCCGTGGCGAGCACGCGAAGGTCCTGCACGTCTCCCCGTTCCAGGACATGGACCACCGCCACGTCTGGGCGGTCACCCCGCCCGGCGAGAGCCTGAGCGTCCACATCGAGAACCACCGCGACGAGGCCGACAGCAAGGACTTCGACGCGACGCTGAAGCTCGAGCGGCAGGAGCTCACGCCCGAGAACCTGCGCGCCGCGGTCCGCCGCCACCCCGCCGGCGCCCTGCGCACCCTCGCCCTGATCTACGGCCACGCCGCCGCCCTCAAGCTGCGTGGCGCCCCGCATTTCTCCCCGCCCGCCGATCCCGAGACCGAGACCCCCGAGGCCACGATGCCCACGAAGCTCACGAAGCTCACCCCCGCCCAGTCCGCCGCCCGCCGCGCGATCCTCGCCATCCTCGGGCGACTCACCACCGGACAGCTCGAGCTGATCGAGCCCGACGGGCGCCGCCACCTGCTCGGCCCCGGCGGTGAGCCGAAAGCAACCGCGCAGCTCAACGCACCGGAGGCCTGGACGGTCCTCCTGCAGGGCTCCCGCGGCATGGGCCAGGGCTACATGGACGGCCTCTGGGACTCCCCGGAGCTCACCGACGTCGTCCGCCTCGCCGCCCGCAACGTCCAGGTCATCGACGCGGTCCGCCGGAAGATCCAGGCCGTCCGCGTGCCCTATCAGCACCTGCGCGGCCTGCGCCGGAAGGTCACCCACGACCAGGGGCGCGAGGACATCCACGCCCACTACGACCTGGGCAACGACCTGTTCGAGCTGATGCTCGATGACACGATGATGTACTCGAGCGGCTCGTTCTCGACACCGGACGCGAGCCTGCGCGACGCCTCGATCCAGAAGCTCGAGCTGGTCTGCGACAAGCTCGACCTGGGGCCGGGCGACCGAGTGCTCGAGATCGGTGCGGGCTGGGGCGGCTTTGCGATCCACGCGGCGACCACGCGCGGCTGCCACGTCACCACCACGACGATCTCGGTCGAGCAGCACGCCTACGCGGTAGGAAAGGTGAAGGAAGCGGGCGTCGAGGACCTGGTCACGATCCTGCTCGAGGACTACCGCGACCTGACCGGCACCTACGACCGCGTCGTCTCCCTGGAGATGATCGAGGCGGTCGGCTGGCAGGACTTCCCCACGTTCTTCAAGCAGTGCTCGGACCGCCTGGCCCGCGACGGCGCGATGCTCCTGCAGGCGATCACGATGGACGACCGCGCCTACGAGGTCGAGAAGGCGTCCAACTCGTTCATCCGCGAGCAGATCTTCCCGAACGGCTGCCTGCCCTCCCAGGCGGTCATCGCCGAGTGCCTGCACAAGCAGACCGACCTGCGGATGGCCCACCATGAGGACCTCACCGGCGACTACGTGCACACGCTGCACCACTGGCGCAAGAACATCGCGGCGAGCACCGAGAAGCTCGAGGAGCTCGGCTACGACGAGCGCTTCCGGCGCCTGTGGACGTTCTACCTCTGCTACTGCGAGGGCGGCTTCGCGGAACGGCGCATCGGCGTCGGCCAGAGCCTGCTGGCCAAGCCCGGCTGGAGGGGCCGCGTGCCCGCGACGCAGATCGTCGGGCTCGCGGAGCTCGAGGCCGCGGCGGCCGTCCCCGAAGCGCCCGTGCGATGAGCGCGGCGACATCCGAGCAGGCCGCCGGCCTCGCGCACGACCGTGCCGGAACCGGCGAGCCCCTGGTGCTCATCCACCCGCTCGGAGGCGACCGGCGCGTGTGGCGCCCCGTGCTCCCCCTGCTCATCGAGCACCGCGACGTCATCGTCGTGGACCTCCCCGGCTTCGGCGGCTCCCCGGCGCTCACGGGTGAGGACACCCGGCCGCGAGCGCTGGCCGCTGCCCTCGGTGCGTTCCTCGCCGAGCTCGACCTGGACGGCGGCCGCGCCCACCTGGGCGGGAACTCGCTCGGCGGCTGGGTGAGCCTCGAGGCCGCGCTGCAGGGGAACGCCGCGTCCGTGACGGCGATCGCCCCGGCCGGGCTGTGGGGCCGTCCGCTCGCGCCCAAGCCGGAGATCGCCCGCACCCTCGCCCGCATGGGGCGGCCTGCGCTGAACGGTCTCGTCCGATCCCCCGGCGGCCGGCGCGTCGCGCTGCTCGGCTCGGTCGCCCATCCCGCGCGCGTTCCCGCTCCCGACGCCGCCGCCCTGATCGACGCCTACGCGAGCGCGCCCGGCTTCACGAAGGTCAACCGCGCCATGCGCGCGAGCACCTTCCAGCGGCTCGCGGAGATCGAGGTCCCTGTCACGCTCGTCTGGCCCGCGCACGACCGGCTCGTGCCCCGGGCGAGCGGCGTCCCCGCGAGCGTCCGTGAGATCGTCCTGCCCGACGCCGGCCACATCCCCATGTGGGACGACCCGCAGGGCGTCGCCGACGCGCTGCTCTCCGGCAGCTCCCACTCCCTCCGATCCAGGATCCCCGCATGAGCGCCCTCCGGTACCGCGCCCTCGACGTCGCCCTTCGCCACCAGATCGCCCCGGATGCCCTCTTGCGTGCGGGCTCCCGCTGGGGCGCCGGGGACCGCGAGCGCAAGGAGTCGCGCGGCGGGGTCGAGGGGCAGGAGCAGCGCCTCAAGGCCCTCATCGAGCGGATGTCCACCGGCGAGGTCGCCGAAGTCCCCGAGAAGGCCAACGAGCAGCACTACGAGCTGCCCGAGGCGTTCTTCGGGCTCGTGCTCGGGCCGCGCCGCAAGTACTCCGGCTGCCTCTTCGAGACCGAGACGACCACGCTCGAGCAGGCCGAGGAGGCGATGCTCGCGCTTTCCTGCCGCCGGGCTCAGGTGCAGGACGGCATGGAGATCCTCGAGCTCGGCTGCGGCTGGGGCTCGCTCACCCTCTGGCTCGGTGAGCAGTACCCGAACGCGCGGATCACCGCGGTCTCCAACTCCCACGGCCAGCGCGGCTACATCGAGTCCGAGGCGGAGCGGCGGGGGATCACGAACCTGAACGTCATCACCGCCGACGTCAACGACTTCACCCCGCCGCATCCGGGCTCCTACGACCGCGTCATGTCGATCGAGATGTTCGAGCACATGCGCAACTGGAAGGAGCTGCTGCGGCGCGTCTCCACCTGGCTGAAGAGCGACGGCAAGTGCTGGCTCCACGTCTTCACCCACCGCGATCACCCGTACCTCTTCGAGGGCACCTGGGCCGCAGAGCGCTTCTTCACCGCCGGCCTCATGCCCTCCCACGAGCTCTTCTCGTTCTTCCAGGAGGACCTCGTCCTCGCCGACCGCTGGGTCGTCCCGGGCACGCATTACGCGCGCACCCTGCAGGAGTGGCTGAAGCGCCTGGACGCCGATCCCGAACGGGCGCTCACGATCCTCGGGGAAGGCCGCCCCCGCGCCGAGGCCAAGACGCTGCTCGGCGGCTGGCGCCTCTTCCTGCTCTCCACCGACGAGCTGTGGGGCTACAAGGGCGGCAACCACTGGCTGGTCAGCCACTACCTGTTCGAGAACCGCTGACGTACCCTTGGGGCATGGCGGTCCCGCAGACGGTCCCGATCCACCGGCTCAGCTTCGAGGACGTGCTCGCCATGGTCGAGGCGGGGATCATCGGCGAGACCGACCATGTCGAGCTCGAGAACGGAGTGCTGGTCGAGATGGAACCGAGTGGGGGAAGCCACGCCAACCGGGTTGAGTGGCTGACGAGACACTTCGTGCGTGCCCTCGGCGACGAGTACGCCGTGCGCGTGCAGAGCACCTTCTTGATCCCCGACGGCGGCTTCTACGAGCCCGATCTCATCGTGGCGAGGCCCACTGGCGACGAGTTGCCGCGCACCGGAGAGCTCGTCGTCGAGGTGGCGTTCAGCTCCCGTCGCCGCGACGACGAGAAGGCCGCGACCTACGCGGCCGCCGGTGTGCGCGAGTACTGGATCGTCGATGTGCAGGCCGGCGAGGTCATCACCCACGCCGACCT
>JACDAP010000402.1 GCA_013695395.1 Solirubrobacterales bacterium | reverse complement strand
GGTCGTCGTCGCGGATCTCGGCCGCAAGCGCCGGGCGGAGGCCGGGGACCTGCTCGTCGACGGCGAGCGGGTCGGCCTGCGGCTGCTGCGCCTCGGCCGGCCGGCGCGGGTCGCGCTCGATCACACCGAGCTCGTCGGCCGGGCCGGGGAGGCCGCGGCGGCGGAGGAGCGGCGGATCCTGCACGTGGCCTTCACCCGTGCCGAGGAACGGCTGATCCTCTCCGGCGTGGCACCCATGGGCGAGGCGTGGCCGCGCCGGGGAAGCACCGCCTGCCCGCTGAGCTGGATCGGTCCGCAGCTCGACGAGCAGCTGCTCGCCCGGCTCGCGGAGGAGCCCGAGCTGACGCTCGACCAAGACGCCGGCCATGGCCGGGTGCGTGTCGCCGCGCGTCTCGTGGCGCCCGAGACCGCGCCGGCGACCCTCGGGCTGAGCGCCCCTCCGCCCCCCGGCGCCCAGCTCGGTCTCTTCGCCGAGCCGGGGGGAGCCGCGCAGGTCGGTTCACCCTCGCTCGGCGAGGCGGAAGCGACAGGCGACGCCGCCGGGCTCACCGGCGCGCTCACCGACCCGGCCCTCGGGCTGGACGCACCCGCCGCCGCATGGTCCGCATCCCTGCCGGCCGCGCCGGTCGCGACCCTGTCCTACTCGAGCCTCACCGCCCACGCCCGCTGCGGCTACCGCTTCTACCTCGAGCGCGTCCTCGGCCTGCCGGAGAGCGAGCCGCCTCCGGTGGGCGAGGGCGACGGTCTCGATCCGCGCGCCCGCGGCTCGATCGCCCACCTGATCCTGGAGCGGCTCGAGTACGCCGACCCGGTGCTGCCGGACGCCGAGGCCGTGCAGGCCCTCGGCCCGCGCTTCGACGCCGAGCCGACCCGGGAGGAGGCCGAGGAGCTGCTCGCGCTGCTGCGCGGCTTCCTCGCGACCGCCCCGCTGATGGACCGCCTGAACGCGGCACTCCGGGTCCGTGTCGAGGCCGGCTTCACCCTGCCGCTCCCGAGCCCGGACGCACCGCTGCTCAGCGGCTACCTCGACGTCCTGGCCGAGGAGAGCGACGGGACGGTGCTCGTCGTCGACTGGAAGAGCGACCGGCTGCACGGCGCCGACCCGGAGACCGCGATGGGGGAGGCCTACGCGACCCAGCGCGCCGTCTACGCCCTGGCGGCGCTCGCCACCGGGGCTCCCGCGGTCGAGGTCGTCCACGCCTTCCTGGAGCGTCCGGAGGAGCTCGTGGTGGCGCGCTTCGCCCCGCCCGACACGCCGCGCCTGTGGGAGCGGTTGCTCGCCGGCGCCGCCCCGCTGCTGGCGCGGACGTACGCGGTCAGCCCGGAGCCGCACGTGGGCCTCTGCTCGGGCTGCCCGGGCCGCGGCACGCTCTGCTCCCATCCGATCGAGCTGACCGAGCGGCCCGACACCTGAGCGGCGGCTCAGCCCGAGCTCGACGCGCCCGGGCCTCCGGAGACCTGCGCGGGGTTCAGTTCACGCGCGGCCGCAGGCGCGCTCGCGCTCGGGATCGGCCGATCCGCGCTCGGTGGCGGCGAGACCATCGGGGGTCCGCCACGTCCGGCGGTGTCCTCGCGCTCGATCGCCATGTTGAGCTCGGCGCCGAAGAGGAACGCGTTGGCCGAGATGTAGAGCCAGAGCAGCAGGATGATCGCCGCTCCGAACGCGCCGTAGGCGGCCCCGTAGCTCGAGAACCCCCTGACGTAGAACGCGAACCCGATCGACGCCGCGATCCAGATGAGCACCGCCACCGTCGCGCCGGGGGTGATCCACCGGAAGCGCCGGGGGGTCGTGTCCGGGGCGAACGCGTAGACGATCGCGAACCCCAGCAGCGCGAAGAGGAGGGCGACCGGCCAGCGCGCGATCGACCAGACCAGCGCGCCGGTGTCGCCCAGGCCGATCGTCCCGAAGATGTCGTCGGCGATCCCGCCGCCCAGGAACAGGGAGACGAGCACGACCGCGAAGAGGAGGATCACCACGAGCGTCGCGCCGATGTCCGAGAGCTTCCTCCTGACGAAGCCGCGGTCGTCGTCGACGGCGTGGACGACGTTCAGTGCCCGTCCCGCCGCGCCGAACGCCCCGGAGGCGCCGTTGAGGCCCAGCGCGAGCGAGATCGCCAGCGCGATCCCGACCCCGGAGCCGGAGCTCTCGAAGAGCGTCCTCAGGGAGTTCTTGATGACCTCGGCGGTCGCGTCGTCGGCCCCGTTGTCGGCGACGTAGTTCGCGGCGTCGGTGGCCAGCGAGGCCTGCCCGAGGAGCCCGAGCAGCGAGACGCCGACGAGCAGCCCCGGGAACAGCGAGAGCATCGCGAAGTACGTGAGCGTCGCCGCGTAGTCGGTCATGCCGTGCTCCCGGTAGGTCCCGAAGGCCCGCCAGGCGAGCTTCAGCGGGGCGGTCCGGTCGTCGGCGTGGTCCTCGGGCGCAGACATGCCCCTGCGGTCATGCCCCACGCAGTGGTCGGGTAACCGCGAGCCGACCCTCAGGCGGGCTTGCGGGCCCGCACCTGGAAGACCGACATGAAGCCGCTCTCGAAGCCGTTGCGCGCGCCGCGTAGATAGAGCCGCCAGACCCGCAGGCGCTCGGCCCCGACGAGCCGCTCGGCCTCCTCGAGGTCGGACTCCAGGTTCTCGACCCAGCGGGTGAGGGTCCGCGCGTAGTGCTCGGGGTAGCCCTCGGCGTGCCGGACCGCGAGCCCGGCGGCCTCGATCGCACGGAGGATCCGGGAGAGGTGGAGCGGCGCGGCGTCGGCGAAGACGTAGCGCTCGGAGAACGGCCCGGCCTCCGGGTCGCCGTGACGCAGGCGGGCGATGCCGTGGTTGAGCAGCCAGCCGCCGGGTTCGAGTGCGTTCGCGAGCGTCCGGGCGTACGCGTCGATGTTCACCGCGCCGACGTGCTCGACCATCCCGATCGAGGAGACGGCGTCGAAGCGCTCGCCGCCGAGCTCCCGGTAGTCCTGCACCCGGATCTCGATCTGGTCGGTCATGCCCGCCTGCGCCACCCGGCGCCGGGCCTCGGCCGCCTGCTCCCCGGAGAGCGTGATGCCGGTGACGTGCACGCCGTGGTTGCGCGCGGCGTGCAGCGCGAAGGCGCCCCAGCCGCAGCCCACGTCGAGCACCCGCATGCCGGGCGCGAGCTCGAGCTTGCGGCAGACGGTCTCCTGCTTGTTGGCCTGCGCCGCCTCGAGCGGCTGCTCCGGGGTCTCGAAGATGGCGCAGGAGTACGTCATCGACGGGTCGAGGAAGTGCGCGAAGAACGCGTTCGAGAGGTCGTAGTGGTGTCGGACGGCCCGCGAGTCGCGACGCAGCGAATGCCGCAGGCCAGCCGGCTGGAGCTCGGCGTCGGGCACCCGCGGCGGGCCCTGGAGCCCCATCGCCTTCACGGCCGCCACGGCGAGGCGACGCTTCGCGGCCGCATCGAGCGGTGGGGGCGACCACGTACGCAGCAGGCGGGCGAGCGCCTCGAAGTCGTGGATCTCGAGCTCCCCGGAGACGAACGCCCGGCTCAGCCCCAGCTGCCCGGGGGCGTAGAGCGCGTGGGCGATCGCGCGCGGCGAGTGCGCGACGAAGGTCGGGACCGGCGCGTCGTCGCCGGTGGTCGACGGAAGTAAGGAGCCCTCCCAGAGCCGCACCTCGAAGGGGCGGTCGGGGAGCGCGTGGGAGAGCTCGGTGAGCAACGCACCGGGGCGGGACAGGGGCATCGCCGGAACGCTGCCAGATCCCCGCCCGGGCCGCCGTGCGGCAAGCGGCCCGGGCCGCGGGTCAGCGCGCGGAGTCGGGCTCCACCTCGCGGAGGAACCCCTCGAAGAGCCGGCGGTGGCCTTCCTCGTCGTGGAGGATCGCGATCACCATGTCGTTCGTGACCGGGTCGACACCGTCGGTGACGTCGATGAGCTTGTTGTAGAGCTCGATCGCGGAGGTCTCCGCCTCGATGACGCCCTTGATGACGTGCGCGAGGTCGGTCTGATCGGTCGGCGGGGCGAGCGCGTGCTGCTGGGCGACGAAGTCGACCGAGGAGGGCACGACGCCGTAGAGCTCCTTGATCCGCGCGGCGAACTGCTGGGCGTGTCCGAGCTCCTCCTGGACGTCCTCGAGGAGCGACTCCTTGATCTCCTGGGCGCGGAGACCGTCGGGGTTCGTCGAGTTGGTGACGTAGTTGATGACGGTTTCGAGCTCGGCGAAGTACGCCTGCTTGAGCAGCTCGACGATGCCCTCGCGGGCTTCGGCGTTCTCGTCGGCCAGGATGCCCTGGCTGGCATTGCGGGTGGCCATCGGGATGGCGCCTCCTTGTGGGACGGGGACGAATGTTCGACTCCTGACTACCCGGCGAGCGGTGCTCGCAACCAGGCTCGGCGGTAGGCGGTCGGGGTGGTGCGGGTGTGCCGGCGGAAGTGCTGGCGCAGCGCCGTCGCCGTGCCGAAGCCGCAGCGCAGCGCGATCTCCTCCACCCCGAGGTCGGTGCTCTCGAGCAGGCGCCGCGCCTCGAGCACCCGCTGGGCGTGCAGCCAGCGCAGTGGGCTCGTGCCGGCCTCGGCGGCGAAGTGGCGGGCGAAGGAGCGCTCCGACCAGCCGGCGTGCGCCGCGCAGGCTCCGACGCTCAGCGGCTCACCGAGGTGTTCGTGCATCCAGGCCAGCGTGGCCGCGAGCCTGCCGCCGGAGAGCGCGGCGACCGGCGCGGCCACGAACTGGGCCTGCCCATCCTCGCGGACGGGCGCCACGACCATCCGGCGGGCGACCCGATTGGCCACCTCGGCACCGTCTGGCGCCGCACGTGAGGCCCCCCCGTGCTGCGTTCAGCTCGTATGGAGAGCCGTCCACCGCACGGATGCGGCGCGGTGAAAGCACGCGCCCAGATGTAGGAACCGCCTACGGGATGGGGAAGACTCACCTCGTCATGCCGCGCGCCATCTGGACCGGAGCCATCTCCTTCGGACTCGTCACCGTCCCCGTCAAGCTCTACGCCGCCGTCCAGTCCAAGACGGTCAAGTTCAACCAGCTCGACTCGACCGACCACTCTCGCATCGCGATGAAGCGCACGAACGCGCAGACCGGCGAGGAGGTCCCGTACGACCGGATCGTCAAGGGGTTCGAAATCGCCCCCGACCAGTACGTCGTCATGGAGCCGGGGGAGCTCGACGCGCTCGACCCGAAGAAGACCAAGACGATCGACATCGAGGGCTTCGTCGAGCTCGACCAGGTCGACCCGATCTACTTCGACCACCCGTACTACCTCGTCCCGGGCACCGGCGGCGCGAAGCCCTACCGGCTGCTCTGCGACGCCATGGCCGAGACGGGCCGGGTCGGGATCGCCAAGGTCGTCATCCGCTCCAAGCAGCAGCTCGTCGCGCTGCGCCCGATGGGCGACGTGCTCGCGATGAGCACGATGAACTTCCACGACGAGATCGTCGACGCCGGCTCGCTCGACGAGGTCCCGAAGGCCGAGGACGTCGAGGCCCAGGAGCGCGAGCTCAAGATGGCCACCCAGCTCGTCGACTCGCTCTCCGAGCCGTGGGAGCCCGAGAAGTACGCGGACACCTACCGCGAGGAGGTCCTCGCGATCATCGAGCGAAAGGCCGCGGGCGAGGAGATCGCCGTAGCTCCCGCCGCCGAAGCCGACGACGCGCCCGCTCCCGACCTCATGAGCGCGCTGAAGGCCTCGCTCGACGCGGTCCGTGAGCGCGGGGGCGACACCCCGGCGACGTCGCGCAAGCCCGCGACGAAGGCCGAGCCCCCGGAGAAGAAGGCGGGCGCCTCCCGGAAGCCCGCCGCCAAGAAGCCCGCGGCGAAGAAGCCCGCCGCCAAGAAGTAGCGGCGCCGCCCCGGCCCCGCGGCCGGGGAACCGCTCTGGCGTGTTCCCCAATCGATGTATCGCATCGATCTGGGAACACGCCGGTGCGATCGGCCGCCCCGGAGCCCTCAGGTGTCGTCGTGCAGGAACGCCTCGGCGATGCCGAAGGCGTCGAGGCCCGCGCCCAGGCAGGCCAGCAGCTTCATCCGCGCGGCCTGCGGGCTCAGGCCGCCGGCGGCCACGGCGAGCTCGCGGACGTCGGCCTCCTTGCCCTCGAAACCGTAGGTCTCGTAGAGGATCGCGCCACGCTCGGGGCGGGTCGTGGCCACCACGGGGATGACCTCCACGGCGTCGCGCAGCGCCGCGAGCGCCCGCGGGCCGAGATGGCCCGCGCCGAGCGTCGAGACGACGAGAC
>JACDAP010000374.1 GCA_013695395.1 Solirubrobacterales bacterium | reverse complement strand
GGTGTCGTCGAAGCGGGGACCGAGGAGGCCGTCGATCGTCTGCTGGACGACCTGGCCGCCGCCGGAGACGATCGCCAGCGTGGTGTCGAGCGTCGTGGGCGCCCCGTGGTTGCCGGGGAGCGGGTTCAGCTCGCCCGGCACCCCGTCACCGAAGGCGACGCCGGGCTTGCTGGTCACGAAGAGGTCGCCCGTGCGCTCGCCCGCGATGTTCCAGCCCGGATGGACGCCGTCGAGCGTGTTGGCCACCCCGCCGTCGGCGGCGTTCGGCAGCCGGTAGAGCGCCTCGTCCGCGAAGCCCGTGGCGAGCGCCTTCTGCCGTAGGCGCGCCAGCAGTGCGTCCCGGTCCGGCCGGTCGCGATCCTTCAGGTAGACCATGTCGACGCTGCCGTTGAGCACGATCTCCACCGCGCCCGCGTCGTCCCCGAACGCCGACTGAAGGCCCCGCCCCGGGGTCGGGGTCGTGGAGTCCATCGAGTGGTCGGAGGTGAAGAAGACCACCGTGCGGCCCCAGAGCCCCTTCTCCTTCTGGTGCTCGACGAACCGCCGTAGCTGCTGGTCGGTGCGCCCGATCTGGGTCGTGTAGGCCGGGCCGGCGCCGGTGACGTGCCCGGTCTGGTCGATGTCCGGGAAGTTGACGAAGGTCAGGTTGGGGCGGCGGAGCGCGCCGTCGGCCGGGACGCCCTCGTCGACGGTCCGGATGATCTCGTCCATCACGATGTTGTCGTCGGTGTAGCGCTGGACCGGGTCGATCAGGACGTTGCGGCAGTAGGGAGGGTCGTCACTCGCCTGCTCGCAGGGTGCCCACAGGTGATCGGCGTCGTAGACGGCCGGATCGATCCGCTTGGTGGCGAAGATCCGGCCGAGCTTCGGCTTGCCGAAGATGCCGGCGGTGACCGTCTCCGGGGAGAGCCGCTTGAGCGCGGCGAAGAACGACTCGGCCTGCAGGCAGGTGGAGGACTCGCCGCTCGTGATCATCGGCCGGCCGGGCTCGGTCGAACCGCCCTCGTTCGGGCAGTTCTGCTTGGCGGCCTGGTCGTAGACCGCAAACGTGTTGCCCGAGATCCCCGAGCTCTTCCCGTAGGCGCCCGTGGCCATCGCGGTGTGGTTCGGGTTGGTCTCCGAGACCATGATCCCGCGCGACTGCTTGTAGTAGGTCGCGCGCGCCCCTTGCTCGCCACGCACCAGCGAGGCGAGGAAGGGCGCCTCGCCATCGTCGATCGCCTTGGCGCCGTCCTGAGCGTCCAGGGAGAACACGTAGACCAGCGGCTTTGTCGGGTCGTCCCCGACGGAGGCCTGCTGGGCGGCGGCTGGGGACGGCCCGACCGGTGGGCCGACGACCACCGCGGCGCCGAACGCGAGTGCTGCGATTGCCACGATCCGGAGCTTCACCACGGGCGGCACGCTAGCCGCCCGGGGCCGGCGCTGCGGCAGCGCTCACCCGATCAGCGCCAGCGCCCCCTCCGGCTCGATGCAAGGAAGCCCCTGATCCCGCGCGACCGGGGCGTAGGTGAGCTTGCCACCGGCCACGTTCAGGCCCGCGAGGAACCCGGGGTCGGCGCCGAGGGCGCCGGAGACGCCGCGGTCGGCGAGCTTGACCACGAACGGCATCGTCGCGTTGGTGAGTGCGTAGGTGCTCGTGATCGGGACCGCGCCCGGCATGTTGGCCACGCAGTAATGGGTGATCCCGTCGACCTCGTAGGTCGGGTCGGTGTGCGTCGTCGCGCGGGAGGTCTCGAAGCAGCCGCCCTGATCGATCGAGACGTCGACGAGCACGGCGTTCCGCTTCATCAGCCCAAGCTGCGCACGGGTGATCACGTGCGGAGCTTTCGCGCCGTGCACCAGGACCGCGCCGATCACGAGGTCGACGTCGGGCAGCAGCTCCTCGATCGCGAGCGTCGACGCGTAGACCGTGGAGGCGCGGTCGTTGAGGACGTGGGCGAGCTCACGCAGGCGGTCGATGGAGCGGTCGAAGACGTAGGTCTCCGCCCCCATGCCGATCGCGACCTCCGCGGCGTTCTGTCCGACCACGCCGCCGCCGATCACCATCACCTTCCCGGCGGCCACCCCGGGCACGCCACCCAGCAGCAGGCCGCGCCCTCCGAGGGGCTTCTCGAGCATGAACGCGCCGGCCTGCGTGGCGATCTTCCCGGCCACCTCGCTCATCGGCGCCAGCAGCGGCAGGCGCCCCCGGGTGTCCTCGACGGTCTCGTAGGCGATGCAGGTCGCACCGCTCTCCATCAGGCCGCGGGTGAGCTCCGGGTCGGGCGCGAGGTGCAGGTAGGTGAAGAGCGTGTGCTCGGGACGCAGCCGCGCGACCTCGATCGGCTGCGGCTCCTTGACCTTGACGACCATCTCCGCCGCCGCCCAGACGGCGTCCGCGTCCGGGAGGATCGCGGCGCCCTGGGCGACGTACTGCGCGTCCTCGATCGCCGAGCCGAGGCCCGCACCGGCCTGCACCACCACCTCGTGGCCGTGCTCGACGAGCTCACGCACCCCGGCGGGCGTCATGCCCACCCGGTACTCGTCGGTCTTGATCTCGCTGGGAACGCCGACCTTCATTGTCAGGACCTCGTGGTGGTGGTTGGGAGCGCCGGTGGGCGCTCGAAGAGTGCGGCGCGGGTGCCCGCGCCGGAGATGTCGCGGCCGCGCAGCGCGAGCCAGAACTCGATCCGGTCGCGGGCGCAGGAGAGGTCACGGCCGGTGAGCTCCTCGACCTTGCGGATCCGGTACCGCAGCGTGTGGCGGTGGCAGAAGAGCGTGCGTGCCGCCGACTCCCACTGGCCGTTGGCCTCGATGAAGGCCTCGAGGGAGCGCATGAGCTCGCCGCCGTAGTGCCCCTCCCCCACCTCGATCGGGCCGAGCAGGGACTCGCAGAACATGGCGAGCGCGGCGGAGTCCTGGAGCGAGAGCAGCAGCGCGAAGGACCCGAGCTCGCGGTGCGTGGCCACCGGGCCGTGCCCCGGCGTTCCGCCGAGGGCCCGGGCCTCGAGGGCGC
>JACDAP010000350.1 GCA_013695395.1 Solirubrobacterales bacterium | reverse complement strand
GCTGTGGGGGGCCCGTCGACCGGCCCGCGGGACCGATGACCGTGCAGGGGCTGCGGGCACCACTCGTGGTCGACCGGCTGCGGCTCACCGACGGAGCGCAGGGACGATCGCCGGCGGGGCCGGTGGAGGCCGATGGGTCGCCGGGGGACGGCCAGTCCGGGGCGGGCGCGACGGGGGATCCGGCGTCGGAGGATGCGCAGGTCGTGACGAGTGTGCCGGAGCTCCCGGCGGTGACCGACACCGGCCGTGCGGGCAACGGCGAGCGGACCGGCGCCTCGGTCGCCACCACCGTCCCCGCCTACATCGTCCTCGGCGAGTCCTACTCGGAGGGCTGGCACGCCACGTGCGACGGTCGCGACCTCGGGCCCGCGGTGCCTCGGCAGGGCTACGCGAACGCCTGGCGCGTCGAAACACCGGGCTGCCGTCGCCTCGATCTCGCGTTCGTCCCGAACGACCTCCTCGCGCCGGCACGCTGGATCTCGATGCTCGGCGTCGCGCTGCTCGTGCTCCTGCTCCTCACGGGCCCGCGACGGGAGGGGCGGCGGGAGGCGTCGCGTGACGTGGGGGGTTCATCCTCAGAACTCCCATATGGAGCTCTGGAGCGCGACCCCCCCGGCGTGGGGCGGGTCGCGGTGGAGAACCCGGTCCTCGCCGCGGCCGAACGGGTCGCTGCGGCCTACGTCCCGCGGGCTCGTCCCGTGGCGGGCCGCGAAGCCACGGCCGCGACGAGCGACGCGCCGCTCCTGGCTGAAGCCGGCCCGGAGCCTGTCCCGCTCCGGCGGGCGCTCGCGGTGGGCCTGGCCTGCGGGCTCGTGCTCGGCTTCGTCTTCGCGCTGCGCGCGGGCGCGGTCCTCGGCCCGGTGATCGCGCTGATCCTCTGGCGTGCGGTCCCCACCCGCACGCTCGTGCTCACCGCGGGTGGCCTGCTCGGGCTCGCCGTCCCGCTGCTCTACGCGCTCTTCCCGGGGAAGAACCGGGGCGGCTTCTCCACGACCTACGCGACCGACCACCTCGCTGCCCACTGGGTCGCGGTGGGCGCCGTCGGCCTCCTGCTCGTGGCGCTCGCGCGAGGCCTGCGCTCGGTGCTCGCCGACGGGCGAGCCCCGGAGGAGCAGGGACCCCGCCGCTAGATTCGCCTGCTCGGCCCCGGCACTCGGCGGTCTCGAGGAACCTGTCGCTGAGCGAAAGGAAGCTCGAATGCTGGCGCGCACCCGGCCGCGCGACGGCGCCCTCAGTAGGGCCAGGGACCGTCGCGGTGCCCGAGCGCCCGCGCCCAGCGCGCGCGCCCCGCGAGTATCAGCGCCTTCACCACGACGTTGCGGGCGAACCAGGGCAGCGAGGCGAGCTGCGCGCCGGCGCTGCGGGCGCGCTCGGCGAGCGAGCCGGGCTCCCGTCGACGCTCCCACTCGGCCAGCGACCGCGAACGCCCCAGGTACCTCCAATGGCCTGAGAACGTCACCGCACGGAGCAGAGCGAGCGTGACCCCGACGGAGGAGAAGCTGTCGTGCACGAGCATCCGCCCGCCCGGCGGGACCTTCGCGCCCCAGCGGACGATGTCGTCGAGCGCGGGGCCGTAGCGGTGCGCGCCGTCGACGAAGAGCACGTTCGCCGCTCCGGGGACGGCGTCGAGCGCGTCGGCGCTCAGCGCCCGCACGTGCTCGACGCGCTCGGCCACGCCGGCGCGGGCCAGGTTCGCGTGGAACGTGTCGTAGTCGGAGTCCCCGAGCTCGGGGTTCGCGGCGATCTCCTGCGGCCCGCGGTCGGAGCCCATGTGCGGGTCGATGCAGACCACGCGCTCGGCCCCCGTCGCCAGCACGCTGGCCGAGCGGCCGCGGAACGAGCCGATCTCCACCACCTGCCCGCCCTCGGGCACGGTCAGGGCGGCCTCGTAGAGGCGGCGGGCCTGCCCCTCGGTCAGCCAGCCCTCGATCGGGGTGGCACGGTTCCAGGCGTCGTGGAAGCTCATGCGGCGGGCATCATGGCCGGGCGCGGCCGCGCGCGCAGTCCGATGGTCAGGACCGCGCTCGCGACGACGACCTGCACTCCGAGCACGAGGGTGGCGAAGCCGGTGATCGAGTCGCCGCTGAAGAGCAGCGGGATCTCGATCGCCGCGACGGCCCCGAGCACCCAGAGGAAGCGCACCGAGCCGAGCGCGAGCATGTACTGGACGGTCAGGTAGGCGACCGCCAGCAGCGTCATCGCCAGCGTGAGCAGGAACAGGGCGGGGGCGGCGTCGACCGTGTCCGGGCCGAACGCGGTCGACAGGACGAAGCGGGGGAACAGCGCGAAGATCAGCAGCGAGGGCGCCGCGACCGCGGCGAGCACCGCGAGCGCCCGGAAGAGCACCGGCCGTGGATCCTCGCCGGCCGCCGCCCGCGCGGTGGCCTGGGGCAACAGCTGGAGCCCGACCCCGATCGCCACCCAGATCACGACCTTCGCCGCCACCGCCGCCACCGCGTAGGAGCCCGCCCGGTCGTCGCCGAGCTCGTGCCGCGCGATGATCACGTCGACGTTCTGCAGCAGCGCCAGCAGGGCCAGGGAGATGATCGGCACCCACCCGTTGGCCATCAGGGTGCGCAGCGTCCGGACCGCCGCGGGTGGTGTCTTCTCGACCTCGGGGGCCACCGAGAGTCGTCGGGTCAGCGCCATCGCCAGGCCGACCGAGGTCACGAGGAACGCGGCGGGAGAGGCGAGGAAGACGCCCGTGACCCCGCCGGCGGCCAGCGCGATCGTCAGCCCGAACGCGAGCCGCCCGAACGCCTCGCCGATGATCGAGAGCCCCACGGGGGCGTAGGCGTGCAGCCCCTGCAGGACCCCCCGCTGCAGCGAGAGGAGCATCCACAGCACGCCGGTCGGGAGCACCGCGCCCGCGGCCCACGCGTGCTCCTCCACGCCCATCAGGGCGCCGAGCGGCTCGCGCAGCACGATTCCCGCGAACGCCGCCAGAACGCTCACGCCGAGCAGCGTCCGGGACCAGCCGCGGATCGTCCCGAGCAGGGCCTGGTGGTCGCCCAGCCGGCCGAGCGCGACCTCGCGGGCGGCGGCGGCCTGGAT